>JANPCY010000543.1:0-3280 GCA_031431175.1 Steroidobacteraceae bacterium
GGTGAAGACGGGACAGCGCGGGCAACAACTGCGAACCTGCGACCCGGCACCAATTAGACTTCAGAGAATCAGCGCCACGGCGACTTCGCGATATTCGGCGAGCAGCAGGTTGTAGGTGCGGCAGGCGGCGCCGGTGTCCATCACTTCCAGGCCAATGCCACGCGACGCGAATGCGGCGAAGAGTTCGGGCGGTGGCATTTGCTGCTTCGGCCCGGTACCGAGGATCACGACTTCGGGCGAAAGTTCGAGCAGACGCCCGAAATCGTCAATCGATAGCTGCTGGACGGGGGCGGGCTGCCACTCCGAAATCACCGTGTCACGCGTTGCAATCAGGCTCGCGTGAAAGACGCGATCGCGCATGCGGATTTCGCCTGCTGCATAGGCGATGATCGCATTCGAGACATTACCTTCTTGGCGGCTGATTTGCATCGCTGGGCCCGGTCCAAATATAGCCAATCCCAGCGATGCGCGCCGTTATCATGACCGGCGATGAAGCCCCAAGCCGGAGAACGTGGAGTGCCACCCGTGATCAGACGACGGGCGCCAGGGGTCGTCGCTGCGTTGCCGCAATCGCTCAATCCCGTGCTGCGGCGCGTCTATGCCGCGCGTGGCATCGGCGACCCCGCCGAGCTGACGCTCGAACTCAAACAGTTATTGCCGGTGTCTACGCTGGACGGCATCGGGCCCGCCACCGAATTGCTTGCGGATCACCTGCTGCGCGACTCGCGCATTCTGGTGGTGGGCGATTTTGATGCGGACGGGGCCACCAGCACCGCGCTCGTGCTGCGGCAGTTGCGGCGCCTCGGCCATGCCAATGTCGACTTCTGCGTTCCCAATCGCATGCGACACGGGTACGGATTGACCCCAGTACTGGTCGCAGACCTGACCGGCGAGCGGGCTGATCTGCTCATCACCGTGGACAATGGCGTTGCGGCGTTCGCCGGCATTGAAGCAGCGCAGGCCCTCGGTATTCAGGTACTCGTCACGGATCACCACCTGCCGGGACCAAGCTTGCCAGCGTGTGCGGCAATGGTGAACCCGAATGTGAAGGGCGCCGGATTCGGCAGCCGGGCGCTGGCCGGTGTGGGGGTCGCTTTCTACCTGATGGCGTCCGTGACGCGGGAACTTGAAAGCCGGCGCGGGTGCAAGTTGCCGGCGGTTGCCGATTTCCTGGATCTGGTCGCACTTGGAACGGTGGCTGACCTCGTGCCTCTCGACCGCAACAACCGCATCCTGGTGCAGGCAGGCCTGCAGCGACTGCGCGCCAGATCGGCCGCGCCCGGACTCATGGCGCTGGCACGGGTCGCGGGTTGCCGCCTGGAAGAACTGTCGGCGCGGCATCTGGGCCACCAGATCGCACCGCGGCTCAACGCCGCAGGCCGTATCGACGACATGTCGGTCGGTATCCGCTGCCTGCTGACCGATGACTGGGCCGAGGCGCTTAAGCTCGCGCAGGATCTTGACCGCCTGAATCGCGAACGCCGCGAAATGGAATTGCGCATGCGGGATGAAGCCGCCACCGCGGTGCGGCGGCTGCACCTGCAGGAAGGCAGTCTGCCGGCCGGCGTCGCACTCTACGATCGCGGCTGGCACGCCGGCATCGTGGGTCTGGTGGCGACCCGCATGAAAGACCGCGTGCATCGCCCGGTGGTCGCGTTTGCGCCGGCGGGGGGTGGCGAGTTGCGCGGTTCGGCGCGCTCGGTCGCGGGCGTGCATGTCCGCGACGTGCTCGAGGCGATCGATACGCAACACCCGGGACTGATCGACCGCTTTGGCGGGCATGCGATGGCTGCGGGACTGACCCTGCGCGAGGAGCATCTGCAGAAGTTCACGGATGCCTTTGGCGAAGAAGTCGGGCGGCACCTGACGCGCGAGCAGATGCTGGGCGTACTGGAAACCGATGGCGAACTCACGGCCGCAGAGTTGTCGCTCGAGACGGCGCTCGCACTCGACGCGGGCGGGCCCTGGGGCCAGTCTTTCCCGGAACCGCTATTCGATGGCGAATTCATCGTCGTGGAAGCGCGCGTGCTCGCCGATCGCCATCTCAAGCTCTGGCTGCGTCCGCAGCTCGCGTCACAGCCCGTGGAAGCAATTGCATTCGGCCATTTCGACATGGACGGCTCGCAGCGGCCGCCAACTGGCTCACGAATCCGGCTCGCCTATCGCTTGCAGTCGACCAGCTACGGCGGCATCGCGCGGGCGGAAATGCTGGTCGAATACGTGCAAACCTGCGAATAACCGTCTGTTAAGATCCGGCCCGCATGGAAACCGCCGCAATCCGCCGCTCGGTCGACGACCTTCGTCAGCGCCTCGACGCGCTGAGGGGGTACCTTTGAGTACGATCGCAAGCGCGAGCGGCTCGAAGAACTCGATCGCGAGCTCGGCGATGCCGCGATCTGGAGCAAGCCGGAGCGGGCACAGGAATTCGGTCGTGAGCGCGCCAGACTGGCGACCACGATCAGCGAACTCGACCAGATCGGGCGCGGCCTGACCGAGACCGCCGAGCTATTGGGGCTGGTCGAGACCGAGCGCGACGACGCCGGCTTTGTGGAGGTTGATCGCGACAGCCGCGAGCTCGAGCAGCGTGTCAGGCAGCTTGAGCTGATGCGCATGTTTCCTGGCGAGATGGATCCGCGTGGCGCGTTTCTGGACATCCAGGCAGGAGCGGGCGGCACCGAAGCCCAGGACTGGGCGCAGATGCTGTTGCGCATGTATCTGCGCTGGGCCGACGGGCGCGGATTCCATCCCGAAGTGATCGATCAGAGCCCCGGTGAGGTCGCTGGCATCAAGAGCGCTTCCATCCAGGTTGATGGACCCTATGCCTATGGCTGGCTGCGGACTGAAACGGGCGTGCATCGGCTGGTGCGGAAATCACCATTCGACTCGGGCAACCGGCGCCACACATCATTCGCGTCGGTATTCGTATCGCCGCTCGTTGACGATGAAATCAACATCGAGATCAATCCAGCCGACATCGAGACAGATACTTACCGCGCAAGTGGTGCGGGCGGCCAGCATGTCAACAAGACGGATTCTGCCGTGCGCCTGCGGCATCTTCCGAGTGGCATCGTCGTAGCCTGCCAGATGGAACGCAGCCAGCACAAGAATCGCTCGACTGCAATGAAGATGCTGAAAGCCAAGCTGTACGAACTCGAGGTCAACAAGCGCAACGCGGCGGCCCGCGTGCTCGAAGACCAGAAGACCGACGTCGGCTGGGGGCACCAGATCAGGTCCTACGTACTTGACCAGTCGCGGATCAAGGACCTGCGCACCGGACACG
>JANPCY010000544.1:0-4063 GCA_031431175.1 Steroidobacteraceae bacterium
GCGCACGCCGCTCCTGTCCGAGGACAAGCTCGGCCCAGCGCCGCGCACCGCACTCGATGAGCAGGAGCAGGCGAAGAACAACCTGCCCGATGTGCTGGCGCGCTGGGGGCAGCGCGACGGCGCCGAGCGCGAGCGAGCGCGCACCGCGCAGAGCTTCTGCGTGCCCAAGGCCCACATCGTCACCCAGGGCTACGACCTCTCGCTCAACCGCTACAAGGAAGTGGTGCACGAGGCGATCGAGCACCGCGCACCGAAGGAGATCCTCGCTGAGCTTGCGAAGCTGGAGGGGGACATCCAGCGGGGGATGAAGGAGTTGGAGGGGATGCTGACGTGAATCGCGCTTCGCTCGATACGGTCCTACGAAGCCTGGAAAGTGGCGCCAGGCCGAGAGGCGGGGTCTCGTCCGATTCAGGGGAGATCCCAAGCCTTGGCGGGGAGCACGTGAATGGCGAGGGCGGCTTTGACTTCACGAACGTCAAACGCATTCCTCGGTCCTTCTTTCAAGCGATGCGAGGCGGACACATCTCTGCGGGTGACATTCTTGTAGTCAAGGACGGGGCAACGACTGGTAAGACAGCTATCGTTCGCGATGACTTTCCGTTTGCTGAGGCCGGAGTGAACGAGCATGTCTTCTGGGTCTTCGCGGATTCAAGTGGGTCATCCTGCGGTGAGGTGATGCGTCAAAGGCTTGCAGGGCAACGGTTTCTGCGAGTGTAGTCCCGCTTGAAACCGGTGCAGGTTTTGGAGCAAGGTAGACCGCATGAAACAGCCCAAGTCGATCCGATCCCTCTTCGCGCTTCCGAGCTTCGTCCCCGCGTCCGCGCTTGGCGGCGTGTGTGACCGGTACGCCCGCGTGATCGTGCTGCGCAGGCGAAAAAAACCGCGCTGTGCTCTCGGTGTGGTCACCGCTGTCGCGGCCGCTACGACCAGCGGACCTGTCGAGCCCGCGACCTCTCGGTGGCCGGCTGGCGGATTCACCTCCAGTTCGAGCGCTGGCGGGTCCACTGCCCGAGGTGCCGCGGTGTGTACGTAGAACGGCTCGACTGGCTGGCGAAGAACCCGCGCTACACCCAACGCTTCGCCATGCACGTGGGTGTGCTCTGCCACGAGATGACGAACAAGGCGGTGGCCGAGCTGGAGCGCCTTCACGACAGCACGGTGAAGGATCTCGACAAGATCTACATGCAAAAGCAGGTCGCCCAGGCCGGGCTCCCCGCGCCGCGGGCCATCGGCATTGACGAGATCGCCATCCGCAAGGGCCACGACTACCGCGTGGTGGTGAGCGACCTCGAGCGCGGCCGGCCGATCTGGGTCGGCGGCCGGGGACGCTCCGTGAAAGACCTGGACGTCTTCTTTGCCGTGCTGGGCGCGAAGAAGAGCGCGGCCATCGAGCTCGCCGCGATGGACATGTGGAAGCCCTTCCGCAACTCGCTCACGAAGAACGCTCCGAACGCTCGGGTGGTCTTCGACAAGTTCCACATCGTGCGCCACCTCGGCGATGCGCTCGACGAAGTGCGACGCAGCGAGTATCGCCGTCTCGCCGGCAAGGACCGCACCTTCATCAAGGGGCAGCGCTACACCCTGCTCTCCCGCCGCGAGAACCTCTCCAACAATGGCCGAGCGAGCCTGCGCAAGCTGCTCAAGGCCAACAAGCGGCTCAACACCGCCTACCTGCTCAAAGAGTCCTTCGGCCAACTCTGGAGCTACCAGACCCCAGGCTGGGCCCGCGCCTTCTTCGACCGGTGGAAGGAGGGCTTGAAGTGGCAGCGGCTCAAGCCCTACGAGAAGTTCGCAACGATGATCGAGCGGCATTGGGACGGGATCGTCTCCTACTGTCATCCTGAGAACAAGGTCAGCCTCGGACTCGTCGAAGGGCGCAAGAACAAAATCCGCGTCCTCCAACGACGGGCCTACGGCTACCGCGACGAGGAGTACCTCAAACTCAAAATCGTGGCAGCGTTCCTACCTCAATTGACTCGAACTGCGAAAAACGACCCACTGTGATCCGCGAAGAGCCGTTAAAGTAATGGCATTGAGTTTTTAACAGAATGGCAGCAGACTTCCGTCATGGATAAACACAAATCCTCCCACAACAATAAGGGGAACGCGGCTCCGGGGCCGGACCTGCCACCCTCTCGCAACGTGAGCGCAGACGTGGCGCGACGCATCGTCAAATTGGCGCGGGCCACGCCAGGACGGGTGTTCACCCCATTCGACTTTCTGGATCTCGGGTCACCCCACAGTGGGCATGGCGCTGACGCGCCTCACGCGCAGCGGCGAATTGCGACGCCTGGCGCGAGGCCTTTACGACGTGCCCCGCACCCACCCCGTGCTGGGCGGATTGCTGCCTACCGCTGATGACATCGCTCAGGCGATGGCGCGACGCGATGGCGCCTCCGTGCAACCTGCAGGAGCCATGGCCGCCAATCTTCTAGGCCTGTCGGAGCAGGTGCCGGCGCGGGCCGTCTATCACACCGACGGGCCCAGCCGCACCGTAAAGATCGGTGCGCTGACAGTGCAACTCAAGAAACGGCCGCCGCGCCAAGTGCGCAGCGCCGCACCCATGAGCAGTCTGGTGTTTGCCGCCCTGCGCAGCCTTGGCAAAGCGAACATGTCGGTTTCGCGCGTGGCGCATCTGCAGAAATCGCTGTCTGCCGCAGATCGCCGCCAACTGCTCAAAGATTTGCCGCTGGCGCCCGCCTGGATGCATCCGCACCTGCGCCTCATTGCGAGCGACAAGCAATGACCAGCTTTGCCACATTCGACGCGCTGTTCGCTCAACTCAGGCAAGCGGAGGAGGCGCTAAGCACGCCATGACCGCGAGCAACTTCTCTTTTCTGCAAACCGAGTTTCCCGAGCCGTTCGCAGCGGCCGCCCAAGCCGAGTCGCTCGCGTACGCCGATCCGCGCACGGCCTGCTTCTACGCCCGGCGCGCGCTCGAGCTGGCGGTGGCGTGGGTCTACAAGCACGACCCGGCCCTCAAACTCCCGTATCAGGACAACCTCTCGGCGCTGATTCACGACCCGACCTTCAAGCTGGCTGCGGGCGCGGCGGTGTTCAGCAAGGCGCGGGTGATCAACACGCTCGGGAATCGCGCCGTGCACAGTCACCGTGCGATCCCGACGGAGGACGCGCTGGCGGCGGTGCGGGAGCTCTTCCATGTCGCGTACTGGCTCGGTCGCACCTACGGCCGTGTGACACGCCCGGCGCCCGACCTGGCCTTCGACGCGAGCGCACTGCCCAGGGCCGCTGCTGTGCCCAAGCACACGGCGGAGCAATTGCGGCAGCTCGAAGCCGGCTTGCGCGAGCGTGACGAAAAGCTCGCCGCTTTGCTGGTCGACAAGTCCGCGCTGGATGAAGAGCTCACGCGGCTGCGCGCGGAAGTGGCCGCAGCTCGCAAATCGGCCGCTGCGCAACCGGATGCGCACGACTATTCGGAGAGCGAGACTCGCGACTACTTCATCGACCTGCTGCTGAAGGAAGCGGGCTGGCCGCTCGACCAGCCGCGAGATCGGGAACTCGAAGTCGCCGGCATGCCCAACAAGGACGGCATCGGCTTCGTGGACTATGTGCTCTGGGGTGGCGACGGCAAGCCTCTCGGACTGGTCGAAGCCAAGCGCACCCGTCGCGATGCGCGCGTGGGGCAGCAGCAGGCCAAGCTCTATGCCGACTGCCTGGAACAACGCTTCGGTCAGCGCCCGCTGATCTTCTACTCCAACGGCTACGAGCATTGGCTGTGGGATGACGCCAACTACCCGCCGCGCGCCGTGCAGGGCTTCTACAAGAAGGCCGAGCTGGAGCTCGTCATCCAGCGGCGCAGTAGCCGCAAACCGCTCGCGAGCGCCGAAATCAATCCATTGATCGTCGAGCGCTTCTATCAGACCCGCGGTATCCGCCGCATTGCCGAGTCTTTCGAGCAGGACCACGACCGCAAGGCACTGCTGGTGATGGCGACCGGCGCTGGCAAGACGCGAACGGTGATCGCGCTCGCCGACCTGCTCATGCGCTGCAACTGGGCCAAGCGGGTGCTGTTCCTTGCTGATCGCGTGGCGTTGGTGAAACA
>JANPCY010000545.1:0-2160 GCA_031431175.1 Steroidobacteraceae bacterium
TACAAGGGACACATCTCGACCTGGGACGACGGGCCCGGAATGGTGACGGTCTCTTCCTACATCCACAACTACGACGAGACCGCCATAACCGCCGAGCAACTAGCGGCCATCAAGGCCGAGTGGATCAAGCAGCGCGAACTCAATCTGTTCTACTGGGCGGGCGAGCCGGAGCTGATCGACGGGATCGCAAATGGCGATGTCTGGTTGTCCTATGCCTGGCAAGGGACCTATGCAACGCTCCTGGGCAAGGGCGTGCCGGTGGCTTATGCGGACCCGAAGGAGGGGCGCAACTCCTGGGTGGGTGTCTACGGGATCCGCAAGGGCACGCCCAACAAGGATCTCGCGCTGAGGTTTCTGGATGAAAAGCTCTCGAGTGCGACGGCCAGCAATGTCGTCAACCAGTTCTACTATGGTGTCGCCAATGACGAAGTCATGAAGGGCATTACCGACCCGACGCTGAAGCAGGCTTTTTCGGTTGACGATCCGACCGTGCTGCAGCGGACCAATTTCACGCCAAACCTGACCGCCAGGCAGCGCGACGACTGGACTGCCATGTGGACCGAAGTGAAGGCCGCACCCTGAACTAGCGGGCGTGCACCCTCGACGCGCGACCTTCTGGGCGCTGTTTCTCCCGCCAGTCGGCTGGGTGGGACTCTTTTTCCTCGTTCCGATCGTCCTGATGTTCGTGCTGAGCTTCCGCGCCGACATGCAGGGCGAGTTGCTGGCCTTCTGGCGGCCGAGTCTCGATCAATACGAGGCCATCTTCGCCGTCGGTAGCTACTGGCGCCTGCTGGCGATCTCCATCGGCATGGCTTTCATCGTCGCGCTGGCATCCGTGGCACTGGCTTACCCGGTTGCCTACTTCCTGGTATTCCGCGCGGGCCGCGCCGCAGGCCTCTGCCTGATGATCCTGATGATTCCGTTCTGCACCAGCTTCCTGCTACGGGTGATGAGCTGGAAGTTCCTGCTCGGATCAGAAGGCGTGATCAATTCCTTCCTGACCTACATCCACGCTATCACGGAACCGCTGGGTGGCCTGCTCTACAGCCGCAACGCCGTCATCATCACGCTGATCTACGTCTGGATTCCCTTTGCGGCCCTGCCGATCTATGCGGCACTCCATCGGATCGATTCCGAGATGCTCGAGTCGGCTGCCGATCTCGGCGCGCGTCCATGGGCGAGTTTCCGGGCGGTGACGTTTCCCCTGAGCCTGACAGGCGTGCTGGCTTCGTTCTTCATGGTGTTCATCCCGACGGTGGGTGAGTACGTGACGCCGCTTCTGATCGGCGGCAGCCGCGGCAGCATGTTCGGCAACATCATCCAGGACTTCTTCACCAAGGCCGCCAATTGGCCCCGCGGCGCGGCCCTGTCGATGGTGATGCTGGCGGTGACGCTGGTCCTGGTTGCAATCGCTGCGCGCCTCGTCAACCTGCGGCGGCTGCTCGAATGACGACGCTTGCGCTTTCGGTTGCCGCAGCGCCCCGGCCGAAGATCCTAGTCACCTACTTCGTCGTGCTGGTCGTCCTGCTCTACCTGCCGCTCGGTGTGCTGTTGCTTTTCTCATTCAATGCAGGAGGCAGCCTCACATTTCCGATACAGGACCTGACGCTGCATTGGTATTTGCGCCTGTTCGATTCCCCCGAGGTGCTGCGCGCAGCCCGGAACAGCATCGTCGTCGCAATCGGCAGCGGAACCGCCGCGACGGTGCTCGGGACCGCGGTTTCGATCCTGTTGACGCGCTTTCGCTTTCGCGGCGAATCCTTCCTGTTTGCGCTCGCCATGCTGCCGCTGGTGGTGCCGGTCGTCGTGCTGGCGGTGGCGCTGCTGGTCCTGTTTCTCGCGATCAGCATCGACCGGTCGCTGTGGACAGTCGCCATCGGCCACACGGTGGTGGCCTTGCCCTTTGTGGTGTTGATCGTGACCGCGCGCCTGGCGGGCTTTGACCGCGATCTCGAGGATGCGGCGATGGATCTCGGTGCGCACTACCCCAAAGTCATTGCCAGGATCGTGCTGCCCCTGATCGCGCCGGCGGTCATTTCGGCGTGGATAGTGGCGTTCACTGTGTCGCTCGACGAATTCGCGCTGGCGCTGTTTCTAGCCGGCAATGATGCGACATTCCCGGTCTATCTCTTCAGCCAGTTGCGCTTCGCCAGTCGTCTG
>JANPCY010000546.1:0-2718 GCA_031431175.1 Steroidobacteraceae bacterium
ACGCCACGAGCTCGGTCTCGAGAACGTGTTGATCCTGATCGAGGCTTATGACGAGAAGCTGCATCTCGCATCGCGCAATCTGGTGGGCGTGGACGTGCTGACAGTTGCGAGTCTCGATCCGATGAGCCTGGCGCGCTATCCAAAAGTGCTCGCGACTGTCGGTGCGCTGCGCATGCTCGAGGAGCGGCTGGCATGAGCGCGATCTCGAAGGAACGATTGATCAATGTGCTGATCGCGCCGCATGTGTCGGAAAAGAGCGCGCGCATCGCCGAGCAGGGCGGCCAGTACGTATTCCGGGTTCGCACCGACGCGACCAAGCCGGAGATCCGCGCTGCGGTCGAATTCATGTTTGAGGTCAAGGTCGACAAGGTGCGGGTCGTCAACCAGGCGGGCAAGAGCAAGAAATTCGGTCGCTCCATGGGCCGCCGTTCGGACTGGAAGAAAGCCTATGTGCGCCTGGCCGAGGGCCAGGCCATCGAGATGGCCGGCGCCGAGCGCGCCTGAGCCAGGCTACAGGACAGCATCATGCCACTGAAGAAACTCAAGCCGACTTCTCCAGGAACGCGCTTCCAGCTGCGACCCGACCGTTCGAAGTTACACCGCGGCGCGCCGGTGCGCGCGCTCGTGGCCGGCCACAAATCCACTGGCGGCCGCAACAACGCCGGGCGCATGACCACGCGCCACAAGGGCTCGGGCCACAAGCACAACTACCGGTTCATCGATTTTCGTCGCGACAAGGACGGTATCGCAGCAAAGGTGGAGCGGCTCGAATACGACCCGAACCGTTCGTCGTATATCGCACTGCTGCTCTACAAGGACGGCGAGCGCCGCTACATCCTCGCGCCAAAGGGCGTGGATACCGGCGATGAACTGCAGTCCGGCGCCGATTCGCCGATCCGTTCCGGCAATGCAATGCCATTGCGGCACATCCCGGTCGGCTCGTTGGTGCACAACGTCGAATTGAAGCCCGGCAAGGGCGGTCAGATCGCGCGCGCCGCGGGCAGTTCGGCGCAGTACAGCGGCCGCGAGGGCGCCAACGCGATCCTGAAGCTGAAATCCGGCGAGACCCGCAAGATCAGCGTGGATTGCCGCGCGACGATCGGTGAGATCGGCAATGACGAGCACAACCTGCGCAGCTTCGGCAAGGCCGGCGCGAAGCGCTGGCGCGGCATCCGGCCGACCGTGCGCGGCGTGGCGATGAACCCGGTCGATCACCCGCACGGCGGTGGCGAGGGCCGCTCGGGGCAGGGCAACCCGCACCCGGTTTCCCCGTGGGGCTGGCATACGAAGGGCAAGAAGACGCGCAACAACAAACGCACCGACGTATTCATCGTGCGCAGGCGCAAGAAAGGAGCGTAAACGAAATGCCACGTTCCCTCAGGAAGGGCCCATTCGTCGATCTGCACCTCGCGAAGAAGGTGCAGGTGGCCCGTGACAAGAATGACCGTCGCCCCATCAAGACCTGGTCGCGGCGTTCGATGATCATGCCGGACATGGTCGGGCTGACGATCGCCGTGCACAACGGCCGCCAGCACGTGCCGCTGCTGGTCACCGAGAACATGGTCGGCCACAAGCTCGGCGAGTTCGCGCCGACACGGATTTTCAAGAGTCACTCGTCAGCCAAGAAAGTCGAGACGGCTCCGGAGTAATGCGATGCAGGTGTCAGCAATTCTGCGCCACGCGCGCATCTCACCGCAGAAATGCCGGCTGGTGGCCGACATGGTACGCGGCCAGCAGGTCGGGCAGGCGCTGGCCGTGCTCGCATACACGCCGAAGAAGGGCGCACGCATCGTGCGCAAGGTGCTGGAGTCGGCGATCGCCAATGCCGAGCAGAATCTCGGCGCCGACATCGATGAATTGAAGATCTCCCGCATCGAGGTGGACGCCGCGCCGGTGACGAAGCGCTTCCACGCGCGGGCGAAGGGCCGTGGCAACCGCATCGTGAAGCGGCTTTCCCACATCAAGGTGACCGTGGCCGACAAGGCCCGGTAAGAAGCGGGAGAACGGAGCAGCAAATGGGTCAGAAGGTTAACCCGATCGGCATCCGCCTCGGCATCACGCGCGACTGGTCGTCGCGCTGGTATGCGGATACCAAGAGTTTCCCGTCGCACATCCTTTCCGACTGGAGGGTGCGCGAGTTCCTGAGGAAAAAGCTCACCGACGCGTCGGTCAGCCGCATCCACATCGAACGCGCGGCGCGCAAAGCCAACATCACGATTCACACGGCACGGCCGGGCGTTGTGATCGGCCGCAAGGGCGAGGACATCGAGAAGCTCAGGGTCGAAGTGGCGAAGCTGATGAAGATGGCGGTCCAGGACGTGCGCCTCAACATCGCCGAGATCAGAAAGCCGGAGCTCGACGCTCAACTGGTGGCCGAGAGCATCGCGCAACAGATCGAGAAGCGCGTGATGTTCCGGCGCGCGATGAAGCGTGCGGTGACCAACACGATGCGCAGCGGCGCACTGGGCGTGAAGGTGCGCGTGGCTGGGCGCCTGAATGGCGGCGAAATCGCGCGGTCCGAATGGACGCGTGAGGGACGCATCCCGCTGCACACATTCCGCGCCGAGATCGACTACGGCCTGGCCGAGGCGCGCACGACCTATGGCGTCATCGGCGTGAAGGTCTGGGTATTCAAGGGTGAGGTCTTCGATCGCGAAGAGGCCGAGCCCGAAGTGGTCGAGACGCAGGAAAAGCAGGCCGCCCCCGAGCCGGCGGCCG
>JANPCY010000547.1:0-1566 GCA_031431175.1 Steroidobacteraceae bacterium
GACATAGCCGCGGATCAGAACCTCGCGGTGGCCGTAGGCGGTCGGCACCGAGTAGTCGTTGCCGCGATAGCGCACCAGCGACAGCGAGCTGACCCGCCCGGTCCTCTTGTCGCAGGCATCGTAGGGCGTCGCCGGCAGGGACTGGAAGGCGGCAAGGTCGCGCGCCAGCCGTTCGCCGATTGTCTCGCTGTGGCCGCGCAGCCGGTCATTGAGCCGCCGCCGGCAGCGCTCGATCAGATCCGCGTTCAGAACATCATAGCTCGCCGCTCGCGGCATCGGCACCAGGAGGTTCCGCCGGATCCAGCCGACCAGTCCCTCGACCTTGCCCTTGTCGTTGCCCTTGCCGGGGCGACCGAACCGGTCTTCGAACAGGTAGTGCGACTGCAACTCGCTGAACACCCGCGTCCGCTGTCGCGTTCCCTCGCCCAGAATCCGGGCTACGGCAATCCTGGTGTTATCGTAGAGGATTGAGTTCGGCACGCCGCCGAAGAAGTCGAACGCAGCCGTGTGGCCGGCGCAAAACGCCTCCGTCGTCTCCTCCGGATAAGCCTGCACGAAGCAAGCGTCGCTGTGCGGCAGGTCAAACGCGAAGTAGTGGATCGGCTGCACCACCCCGCCGATCTCGGCCACGGCTTCGCCGAAGTCAGCCTGCGCATGCCCGGGATCATGGCGCAGCGGCACAAACACCTCGCGTTGCCGCAACCGGCGCTCGTGCACATAGTCCTTCACGATCGTCAGCCCGCCGGCGAAGCCGTGCTCGTCCCGAAGGCGCTCGAAGATCCGTTTCGAAGTGTGTCGCTGCTTCGCCGGTCGGCGCTTATCCTCATCAAGGATCTGGTCGATGATCCCGATGAACGGATCCAGCTTCGGGCGCACCGGCGGCTTGCCGCGCCGATACCCGGGCGGAACCGAGAAAACCATCATCTTGGCCACCGTCCGCGGGTCGATCCCAAACCGCCGTGCCGCCTCGCGATGGCTAAGCCCCTCGATCCGCACCGCATGGCGGACCCGTCCATATAGCTCCACGCCCTTCATCCCCCGCCCCCCGCCGACTCAAGGCAAAGAGCTATCTGCTGCCGGACTTTTACTCCGGCGCAACCGGCCAATCCGGCTGCTTCACTGAGGGATTATTGCTCCGGCGACTACATTGAGACCACGACGGGCTCGTTCCGGAACATCGAGTGCCTCTTCCTGGCCCATCAATCCATCGATGAAGCCATCGATTTCCTCCCGTCGCATCTGGGCCAGTGTTGCCAGCCCCTGACGGGTGGCGGCAGTCTGGATGCGGGTCAGGCGGAAGGGGTGAACTCCGGTCCTGATGCCGGGAGAGCCGGTTCCACAGGCCCATGATCAGCGCGCCGACCAACTCGTTGGCGTCGTCGAGCGTGTCGAACGGCGGCAGCTTACCGCCCCACAGGCTCTCTACCATCTTGATTGGCGACGCCCCCATGACCGGGGACGCGATGTTGCCGAGGAACCGCGTGCGCACCTGATGCCACGACACCGGGCATTTGTAGCGCTGTAGAAGCGCCCGCACTGCGTCATCGCTGGCGGTAGGCGGATCGG
>JANPCY010000548.1:0-2407 GCA_031431175.1 Steroidobacteraceae bacterium
AAAGTGGTAAAGGTAGCGGCATACTGTGCATTCGCCACAGGAATCTGCCGATGAAACAACTTCTCGCCGGACTGATACTCGTACCCACGCTCGCGTTGGCAACAGATTCCATCCAGCTGCAGCCCGAAGTGCGGCGCCTGCAAGCCATGTCTGCGCGCCTCGCGCCGGTGGACGTCAGGGTGGATTTGTCCGGGCTGCCCGCGAATGAACGCCAGGCGCTCGCACACCTGGTCCGCGCGGCCCGCATCACCGATGCGCTGTTCCTGCGCCAGGTATGGGCCGGCAATGAGGCGTTGTTGCTCAGGTTGATGGAGGACTCGACACTTCTGGGTCAGGCCCGCCTCAAGGCGTTCCTCATTGACAAGGGCCCGTGGTCGCGGCTCGATCTCAACGCCCCATTCATTCCGGGCATCGGCGAGAAACCCGACGCCGCAAATTTCTACCCTGCCGGCGCGACGAAAGCCGAAGTGGAGGCCTGGATTGCCGGCCTCGCACCCGCCGAGCGTACGAATGCGACCGGCTTCTTTACGACGATTCGCCGCGATGCCAGCGGGGCATTCACGATCGTGCCTTACAGCCTTGAATACCAGGGCGAGCTTGCCGAGATGGCAAAGGAGTTGCGCGCGGCCGCGGCGGCGACGTCACAGCCCACGCTGAAGGACTTCCTCGAGTCGCGTGGGGCGGCGCTGTTCTCCAACGATTACTACGCGAGCGATGTCGCCTGGATGAAGCTCGACGCTTCGATCGAGCCGACCATCGGGCCCTATGAGGTCTACGAGGACGAGTGGTTCAATTTCAAGGCCGGCTTCGAAGCTTTCATCACGGTGCGTGACGATGCCGAGACGGCGAAACTGGACCGATTTGGCAGCGAACTGCAGGGGCTCGAGGATCGCCTGCCGATCGATGCGCGCTACCGCCGCAAGCAACTCGGTGGCATGGCGCCGATGCGGGTGGTCAACGTCGTATTCGCCGCGGGCGACGGCAATCGTGGCGTACAGACGGCCGCCTACAACCTGCCGAATGACGAACGCATTGTGAACGAAATGGGCTCGAAGCGGATGATGCTGAAGAATTTCCAGCAGGCGAAGTTTGAGCACGCTTTGCTGCCGATCTCGAAGGTCGCACTCACGTCGTCCGACCAGCCCTTCGTCAATTTCGATGCCTTCTTCACCCACATCCTGATGCACGAAGTGATGCACGGTCTCGGGCCCAACTACACCGGGCCGGGCGGAACGGGCGCCAGCGTGCGCCAGGCGCTCAAGGAACTTTTCGGCACCGTCGAGGAAGCCAAGGCGGATATCTCCGGCCTGTGGGCGCTGCAGCAATTGATGGACAAGGGCGTGCTCAACAAGGCCGACGAGCGCGCGATGTACACGACATTCCTGGCCTCGTCATTTCGCACGCTGCGCTTCGGCATGACGGAAGCGCACGCCAAGGGCATGGCGCTGCAGGTCAATTACCTGCTCGATGCGGGCGGATTCCGCGTGAATCCGGATGGCACATTCAGCGTGGATTCGCGGAAGGCCAGGAAGGGCGTCATCGGACTCACGCATGAGCTGATGACGCTGCAGGCGACCGGCGATTACGAAGGCACGAAACGCCTGCTGGATCGCCTGGTCGTGATCCGTCCTGAAGTCAAGGTCGTGCTCGACCGCCTCGGTGACGTGCCGGTGGATATCCGCCCGCGCTTTGTCACTGCAGAAGACCTGGAGTGGGTGTCGCCCTGAGTTCAGGAAGTCTGCGGCTGCTACGAGAGGCCCCGCAACCCCAGGTGAGTCACGTGACTCGTTCCGGCGTCGCCCCGTAAATGATGATGGAGAGCATGCGGATCGGCACTTTCACCAGCTGCTCCGGGCCGTGCGCGATGTCGCCGCGAAACGTGAGCGAATCGCCGGGCCTCAAGTGATAGCTCCTGCGGCCGAGGCGGTACACGATCTCGCCTCTTAGCAGATGAATGAATTCAGTCCCGGGATGCTCGAATCCGGGGAACACTTCACTCTTGTCGGTGAGCGTTACCAGGAATGGCTCGAACACCTTGCGCGGCCCGCGCTGCGCGGCGAGGAGGTGATAGGTGTGGCCGCGCCTGGTCCCGCGCCGCACCACCACGAGTCCCTGACCTGAGTGCACGACCAGTGCACCCACGTCCTCGACGCCGATTTCCTGCAGCAGCTGCGATGGCCGCACGCCGAGCGCGCCCGCGAGCGAAACGATGGTCTCGAGGCTCGGGCTGGCCCGGCCGGTTTCAAGGCGACTCAGCATGGCGGCGCTGATACCGGCGCGCGTGGCGACGTCGGCGAGTGTCAGGCCCTGACTGTCGCGCAGGCGGCGCGCGACCCGGCCGAGCTCCATTGCGAACGCCGGTTTGCCGGCAGATTTCGCCGGATCACGTTTCGATTGCCGACCTGTC
>JANPCY010000549.1:0-1591 GCA_031431175.1 Steroidobacteraceae bacterium
GCCAGGTTGACCATCTCGACATAGTGGTTCGGGCCGACATCGCCCACCGGATCCGGTGGATTCACGCGACCCCCGAATATGTCGAAGTTGTCCTGGTTGCTGATTCCCTCGAAGTTCACAAGCGGCGTGCTGATGGTCAAGGCTGTCAGCGCCGACCTTGCTGTCGTGCTGCCGCTGCGGGCGCCATCGCCCGTGAATCCGTTGTCCGCTACCGGCGCAACGACATCGCGCTCCGGCCGCACGTCGTAGGGTTCGCCATCCGCGGCAGCAGGCGACTGCGGGACGGTTGATGCCGCGGCCGACAGCTCACGCAATGGGCGCGATACATCGAATGCCACCGCGGTCGAGAATTTTGCCTTCGGACTGGGCACTGCGGCCACCGCACTGCTTGAGGCGGCACAGGCCAGCATCGCCAGCGCACCGGCCAGCGCACAGAATGGCGCGCCATTTCGTGTCTGTCTTTTCGTTCGCATCGCTGCTCCCCCTTTGTTGGTATGAGGCTCGCGCTCCTGAAGTGAGCACTGGCCAAAAGCTCTTTTACTTAACGCTGTAATTGTCCGCCCGCCGCCTTTCCATAACAAGGGCGGGCTTGTCATAACGCAGTGACGATTTCCGGCGAACGGAGTGCCCGCGCCCGGCTGCGCTTATCCCTGCCGCAGGATATTGATCGGCGGATGATTGATGACATTGCGTGCGGCGAAAGTGCCGGCGCCACCGACGATGATCGCGCCCGAGGCGAGTCCGATCACCCACACCCAGGGATCGAGCGTGTACTCCAGCTCGAACAGTTGTGTCGCCAGCAGCCAGCCCGCAAGCGTCGCACCGAGCGCCGCCAGCGTGCCCGACAGCATTCCCAGCGCAGTGAACTCCGAAGCGACGCCGGCGAGCACGACGCGGCGGCTCGCGCCCAGCGTGCGTAGCATCGCGCTCTCGTAACGCCGCTCGTCGCGCGTCGCCTGGATTGCGGCGAGCAGCACCGTGATGCCGGCGGCCAGCGTGAATAGGAACACATACTGCACGGCTAGCGAGGCGCGATCCATGATGTCGCGCACCTGGGCGAGGATCGAGTCGATGTCAAAAATGGAGACCGACGGGAAGCGTCGCACCAGGTCCGCCAGCAGGGGCCGCTGCTCCGGCTTCAGTCTCATGCTGGTAAGCCAGGTGCCGATGAGCCCATCCAGCGTGCCGGGTGAGAAGACCAGGAAGAAGTTCGGCTGAAAGCTATCCCACTGCACTTCGCGGAAGCTCGCGATTTCCGCGTCGAGCGCCTCGCCGGCGACGTCGAATGTCAGCTTGTCGCCAAGCTTGAGCCCAAGCTCTTCCTGGTATTCGGTCGTGACCGAGACAAGCCGGCGGCCGCGGTCCGCCTCGGTCCACCAGCGGCCCGCGACGATGCGGTTGTCCCGCTGCAGTTTTTCGGCCCAGGACAGATTCTGTTCGCGCTCGGCAAAGCCGCGCCCGCGATCCGTTTCCAGCGTCAGCTCGTCCACCGGCCGACCGTTAATCTCGGTCAGTCGCGCGCGAATCATCGGGAACAGGTTCGGGCGTGGCAGGCCGCGCTCGCCGATGAACTCTGCGAATGCCTCGGTCT
>JANPCY010000550.1:0-9128 GCA_031431175.1 Steroidobacteraceae bacterium
GCGCCGGATCCAGCGGTCTGACTTGATGCTCATGACTCGTCCTCGATGCTTATCGCCGGCATGGTCATCGCACCCTGCAGGGCGCTTGCCGCCAGCCTTCCGGCAGCTCGCCGGGCTATGGCGTGGAAAATCCCCGCGGTCGGCGAGGCGGGATCTGCGACCACGGTCGGCGTGCCGCCGTCAACCAGCTCGCGGATGCGTGCCTCGAGCGGCAGCTGGCCGAGCAGCGTCGTGTCGTAGCGCCGGGCGAGTTCGGCCCCACCACCGGTGTCGAAGATGTGCGACTCGTGTCCGCAGGCCGGGCAGCGGTGCATTCCCATGTTCTCGACGATGCCGAGTACCGGCACGCCGACCTTGCGGAACATCTGCAGGCCCTTGCGTGCGTCGAGCAGCGCAATTTCCTGCGGCGTCGTCACGATGATGGCGCCGCTGACTGGTACGCGCTGAGTCAGTGTCAGCTGGATATCGCCGGTGCCCGGTGGCATATCGACGATCAGATAGTCGAGCGTGCCCCAGCGCGTGTCGGAGAGCATCTGCGCCAGGGCCTGCGTGACCATCGGGCCGCGCCAGGCCATCGGCTGGTCGGAATCGATCAGGAATCCGATTGACATGACCGGGATGCCATGGCCGCGCGGCGGATCAAAGGTCTTGCCGTCGGTGGTGGTCGGACGCTCGCCCGCCAGGCCCATCATGCGCGGCTGACTCGGTCCGTAGATGTCCGCATCGAGCAGGCCGACGCGGGCGCCCTGGGCGGAGAGCGCCAGCGCGAGATTTGCCGCGACGGTCGACTTGCCGACGCCGCCCTTGCCAGAGGCCACGGCAATGACATTCCCGATCTCGGGCAGCGGAAGCATGCGCCGGTCGGCGACGAACGCCGGAATCTGCGAGCGCAGCTCGATGGCGAATGGCTCCAGGACGCCGGCGGCCGCCGCATGGCCCGCGAGAGCAATCCCGAACTCCCCGCGATACCCTTCGACCGGGAAGCCGAGCACGATCTTCGCCACCAGCCCGGCCGGCGTCGAGTCCACCGACTCGAGTGCCGCGGCAGCCGCAAGCGTCAGGCCTGTATTCGGCTCGACATACTGTTCCAGCGCAGCTCGCAGGCGGCTCTCGGGGCCGGAGGGCATCGGGGATATTCCGCTGATCGGGGGGCCGACATTGTAGCCCAGGAGGCAATCCGCAAATGGGGCCGGCAAGGGGTATGGCATACTTTCCAATGGCCGGATTGGTCTCAGCAATGGCCGGGGTCGGATGGGTTTATTCACTTCGTATCGCGCCGATCGACTAATTGCCGAGGTGCGTGAAAGCGGCGATCCGGGCAGCCCCAGGGCCCGGCAGGCACTCGCTCGACTACCGGGGCTGGGCGCTGCCGCCATCAAGCCACTCGTCAACGTGTTGTCCACGTCAGACAAGCGCGAGACGGTGGCTTTCGTCGAGGCGTTGTCCGGGCTGATCGACAACAAGACCTTCCCGCTGCTGGCCAAGGCGCTCGCTGATGAAAGTCCGCGCGCGGTCGCCGCCGTCGCCTGGGCGCTGTCCACATCGCGGGCATATTCGCCATCACTGCTGCTCGAACTACTGAACGAGCCAGGCGTCTCACGGCCGGCCGTGCTCGACGTCATCGCAGCGCACAAATCCCGCTTCCAGTTGCGCGACCTGTTGAATGCCGCCTACCTGCAGGATCCGAACGAAAAAGCTGCCCTGTTCCGCATTGCCGGAACGATCGTGGACGAGACCTCGGTCGATGAGCTGGTCGCACGGGTCGAGGGCAAGGATCCGATTGCCCGTATGCATGTCATCGCGCTGCTCGCGCGCTTCAATTCCGCCAAGGTCCGGACCGCGTTGATGGCGACTCTGAAGGACCCCAGCAAGCTGGTGCGTTCGGCCGCGCTGCAGTCAATCGCGGTCATGGAAGGCCCCATCGAGCCGGCCCTGATCGCCCCGCTGCTGCGCGACCCTGAACTCGATGTCCAGAACAAGGCTGTGGACCTGCTGTGCCGCAACAAGCACCCGGATACCGTGCGTCACCTGGTCGAAGTGCTTAAGGACGAATCCGAGTACGCACGCCGGGCAGCCGTCGAGGTGCTGAATGCCGTCGGCGACGACAGCTCGGTCAGGTACCTGTTGCAGGCCATCAAGGACTCCGATTGGTGGGTGCGCAGCCGCGCAGCGGACGCGCTCGGCAAGATAGGCGGACCGCAGGTCATCGGTGCGGCACTCACGCTGGTGTCGGATCGCGACGAGGAGGTCCGCCGCACGGCTGTCGAGATCCTCAGTCAGACCAAGGACGAACGAGCCGTCAGCCACCTTGTCGAGGCGACCAGGGACTCGGACTGGTGGGTCAGCGAGCGGGCAGTCGACGCCCTGGGCGCGATCGGCAGCCGCACCGCCGTGCCGCGACTCCTCGAGATGATGCAGGCGAATCCGAAATCGGTTCCGACCATCGTACGGGCACTCGGCAAGATCGGGGACAGCACCGCGACCGACAGCGTGATGCGCGCGCTGGACCGGCCGGAGACCGACATCCGCATCGAAGCGATGGCGGCTCTGGTACGGCTTGCCGAAGACCGTACCATCGATCCGGTCCGCGCCCGCATCGCGCCCTTGCTTGCGGCGATGGAGCAGACGGTGGCCGTCGCCGCGCAGCGATCGCTGGCGGAACTCGAGGCGCGCTTCGGCGGCAGCACGCTTGCCGGCGTCCCGGCGCCAGGTGCCACCGCGGCGGCCCGCGCGAGCGCGGATGTCGCGCGGACCATGCTGATCGAATCGGCCGACCTCTCGGCGATCATGAGGGCGGCCCAGGCCGAGGGTCGGCTCGACATAGGGACGCTGCAGCCGGGCGACGTCCTAGAAGGCCGCTACAAATACATCGAGCGCATCGGCAAGGGCGCGTTCGGCACGGTGCTGTTGATGGAAGACACCGTGGTCGACGAGCGGTTGATTCTCAAGTTCCTGAATCCGGCCATTTCGGAGGATGAGGAGATGATGCAGCGCTTCGTCCACGAGTTGCGCTACAGCCGCAAGATCACCCACCCAAATGTGATCCGCATCTACGATTTCCTGCACATCCGTGGCAATTACGCGATCTCGATGGAGTACTTTCCGTCGCACACGCTGAGCGGCGAATTCCCCGACGGCAAGCCGGTGGCGCTGCGCCGGGCGCTGCGATTCGGCATGGATATCGCCATGGGGATGTCGGTTGCCCACGGCGTCGGCATCGTGCACCGCGACCTCAAGCCGGCCAACGTGCTGATCAATGACGAGGGACTGTTGAAGATCGTCGACTTCGGAGTCGCCGCGGCACAGCATCACGGCGACACGCAGCTGACCAAGACCGGCTATGTGATTGGTTCGCCGAAGTACATGGCGCCGGAACAGATCCTCGGCAAGAAAGTCGACGAGCGCGCCGATATCTATTCGCTGGCAGTGATGATTTACGAGATGTTGACCGGTGAGCCACCCTATCATCGCGGTGACCACATGGCGGTGATGTACCAGCATGTCCAGGGCCGGGCCCGCCCCCCGATCGAGCTGAATCCGGCGCTGCCACCGGCGCTGTCGGAACTGGTCATGAAGGCCATGTCTGTCGACAAGGAAAAGCGGCCAGCCTCCATGGACGAATTCCATGTGGCGCTGGAACGATTCTTGTGATCCACTCGCGCGGCAATGCCGCGCATTGATGCATTCCTGAAGCTTGGCAACACCCAGACGTGCTCCGACGTCCATCTGGCCGTCGGGGTGCCGCCGATGCTCAGGATGAATGGCGATCTGACAGCCATCCGGTTCCGCGACCTGGCTGAAGCCGAACTCGAGGGCTATATCAACGAGATCCTGTCACGCAACCTCAGCGAACGGTTTCGCACAGGGCACGATATCGATTTTTCTTACGTATCCGAGGACGGTGGGCGCTTCCGGGTCAATGTGTTCCGCAAGGATTCCGGGGTCGGAGCGGTATTCCGCTCGATCCCGAACGAGATCCCGACACTCGACTCGCTGCAATTGCCACCGATCGTCAAGAAGCTCTGTGACTATCATCAAGGCATGATCCTGGTGACCGGCTCGACCGGCACCGGCAAGTCGACGACGCTCGCGGCGATGATCAACCTGCTGAACACCACTCGAAACCTCAATATCATCAGTCTGGAAGATCCGATCGAGTTCGTGCATCGCAGCAAGCAATGCCAGGTCGTACAACGCGAGCTGGGCACACACCTGCCCTCCTTCGCCGAGGGCGTGCGCGCGGCGATGCGCGAGGATCCTGACGTCATTCTGGTCGGCGAATTGCGCGACGCCGAGACAATTTCGATGGCCATGACCGCCGCCGAGACGGGTCACCTCGTGCTCGGCACCCTGCACACAACCAGTGCGGTCAAGACCATCGACCGGATGATCGACGCCCTGCCGGCCGACCAGCGTGAACAGACCAAGGGCTTTCTTGCGCAGAGCCTGCTCGCTGTGATCACGCAGGTGCTGGTCCGCAAGCCTGAGAATCGCGGCCGCAAGGCGATTTGCGAGGTCATGATCATGAATCGCGCGATCGCCAAGCTGATTCAGACCGACCAGACACACCAGATCCCGACGCAGATGCAGACCAGCCGCGACATCGGCATGCAACTCATGGACCAGTCGTTGCTGGCCGCCATCAAGGCCAAGGAAATCGACCCCGACGACGCCTTCGCCTATGCGTCGGATAAGCGCCTGTTTGCGAAGCACGTCGTGGATCGCAGCCTGCTGCCGCGCTTGGACACCTTGTAATGAGACGGCAATAGCGTGGCGCGTATCGATGAATACCTCGAGGAGGTCCTGAAGCGGGAAGGTTCCGACCTGCATTTCATTGCGGGCGATCCGCCACGCATCCGGCTGTATGGGAGGCTGTCCAGTCTCAGGCCCGATTTGCTTGCGGCCGATTTCGTGCGCGAGGCGCTCTACGAAATCATGCCGCGCAAGGCGCTGGAGAGATTCGAGACCCGCGACGGCACCGATTTCGCGTACTCGCTCGGCACAATTGCGCGGTTCCGCGTCAACGTCATGCGTCAACTGAATGGCATGGGCGGCGTGTTCCGCGCCATTCCGTCAAAGGCGCAGACCCTCGAACAGCTCAAGATGCCCGAAGCCGTGCGCAATCTCTGCAAGACGTCGAGCGGCCTGATCCTGATGACCGGCAAGACCGGTTCCGGCAAGTCGACGACTCTCGCAGCGATGGTCGACGACCTGAATTTGCGCATCAAGGGCCACATCCTCACGATCGAGGATCCGATCGAGTTTGTGCACCCGCGCAAGAACTGCCTGATCAGCCAGCGCGAGGTCGGCGTCCACGCAGTGTCCTTTGCGAGCGCGTTGCTGTCCGCATTGCGCGAGGACCCGGATGTCATCCTGGTCGGCGAGTTGCGCGACCTGGAGACGATCAGCACTGCGATCACGGCTTCCGAGATGGGCATTCTGGTCATGGCGACCCTGCATACGAATGGCGCGGCGGCGACGGTTGACCGCATGGTCAACGCGTTTCCAGCCGACAAGCAGAGTCACGTCCGGACCATGTTGTCGACCTCGCTGCGCGGTGTCGTATCGCAGCAGCTGATCTCGCGCAAGGGCCAATCCGGCCGCGTTGCGGCGATCGAAGTGCTGCTCAACACGCCTGCCGTCGCCAACCTGATCCGCCAGGGCAAGATCGATCAGCTGGAAACCGCGATGCAGTCCGGTACTGCACTCGGCATGCGCACCATGGACGTGGCGATCCAGCAGCTGCTGGATTCGGGACAGATCAGCGGCCGATCTGCCTACGAGAAAGCCATCAACAAGACCAAGTTCGAGGAAGGCAAGGAACTCGACTAGCCCGCCGCTCAAGGCATAATGCATGGCTCATCCCCGGACCCGAGCCATGGCCCGCCGCATTCTCGTCACCAGCGCACTGCCCTACGCAAACGGGCCCCTGCACCTCGGCCACTTGACCGAGGCCGTGCAGACCGACATCTGGGTGCGCTACATGAAACTGCGCGGGCACGATTGCCTGTACGTGAGCGCCGACGACACCCACGGGACACCGATCATGCTGAAGGCCGAATCCGAAGGGATCTCGCCGGAGCAGCTGATCGCGCAGGTCGGCGCCGAGCGGCGGCGCGATTTCGCAGATTTTGGCATCGGCTTTGACAATTACTACACGACCCATTCGGAGGAGAATCGCCGGCTGACGGTTCGCATGTACCAGGCCCTCGCAGCTGCCGGCCACATCACGCGCCGCATAGTCCGCCAGGCCTACGATGAAAAGGCGGCCATGTTCCTGCCCGACCGCTATGTCAAGGGCGTCTGCCCGCGCTGCCGGACACCCGACCAGTACGGCGACAGTTGCGAGAGCTGCGGAGCGACCTACAACCCGTCTGACCTGATCGACCCGGTTTCCGTTGTGTCCGGCACGATCCCGGTCCAGCGCGACTCGGAGCACATCTTTTTCCGGCTTGGCGATTTCGAGCCGATGCTGCGCAAGTGGACGCGCTCCGGCAGCCTGCAGTTGGCGGTCGCCAACAAGCTCGACGAATGGTTCGAGGCGGGTCTGCGGGACTGGGACGTGTCGCGTGACGCTCCATACTTCGGCATCGAGATTCCCGACGCGCCGGGCAAGTTTTTCTATGTCTGGCTCGATGCACCGGTCGGCTACATGGCGAGTTTTGAGAATCTCTGCGCACGCAGCGCCCTGGTCTTCGAAGATTACTGGGGGCCGGACAGCGAGGCGGAGCTCTATCACTTCATCGGCAAGGACATCCTGTATTTCCACTCGTTGTTCTGGCCGGCGACGCTGGAAGGCGCCGGATTCCGCAAGCCCACTGCCGTGCATGCGCACGGCTTCCTGACGATCAACGGCGAAAAGATGTCGAAGTCGCGCGGCACCTTCGTCACCGCCAGAAACTATCTCGATCTGTTGCCACCGGAGTATTTCCGCTACTTCCTTGCGGCGAAGCTGGGCCCGGGTCTCGACGACATCGACATGAACCTGGACGAGTTCGCGACCCGCATCAACGCCGAGCTGGTCGGCAAGCTCGTCAACATCGCCAGCCGTTGCGCGGGCTTCATCCATCGCAGTCACGGCGGCCGCCTCGCCCCCGCCCTGCCTGACCCGGGGCTCTATCGCGAGTTCGTCGAGGCCGCCGACTGGGTCGCTGCCTGCTACGAAGCACGTGAGTACGCCGCTGCGGTGCGCGCCATCATGTCACTCACTGACCGTGCCAATCTGTACATTGACCAGCACAAACCCTGGCTGGCCGCCAAGGACCCCACCCGCGCCGCGGAAGTCCAGGCGATTTGCACCCAGGGGCTCAACCTGTTCCGTGTGTTGATGACCTGCCTGAAACCCGTGATGCCGTCGATGGCGGAACGCGCTGAGGACTTTCTCGGCAAGCCGGTAAGGCTCTGGAGCGACATCGCCGAACCGCTGCTCGACACGACCATCAAGGAATACCAGCCACTTGCGACCCGCGTCGATCCGGCGCTGGTTCGCAAGCTGGTGGAGACACCAATGACGACGACCCGGGAAATCAGCACGGATGATTTTGCGCGCATCGACCTGCGCATCGCCCGCATCGAGTCGGCCACCCTGGTCGAGGGCGCCGACCGGCTGCTGCAGCTGACTGTTGACCTCGGCGGTGAGCTGCGCACGGTATTCGCAGGAATCCGCAGTTCCTACGAACCCGGGCAGCTGATCGGGCGTTATGTGGTCGTGGTCGCGAATCTCAAGCCACGCAAGCTGCGCTTCGGCGTGTCGCAGGCAATGGTATTGGTCGCGAGTGCCGACGGCAGCGATGCGCTGTTCCTGCTGGGACCCGATGCCGGGGCCACGGCCGGCATGAAGGTCAGCTAGCGGTGCTCGCGGAACGCATCGATGCGCTGTTGCCGCAGACCCAGTGCCGGCGCTGCGGATTCGACGGCTGCCGTCCTTATGCCGAAGCGCTGGCACGTGGTGAAAGCGCCTTGAATCGCTGTCCCCCCGGTGGGCGGGAGCTGATTGCGCAATTGGCTGTGCTGCTGGGGCGCCCGGAGCTGCCGCTTGATCCGGACTGCGGCCAGGAGAGTCCGCCGCTGGTCGCCCTGATCGACGAGGAAGCCTGCATCGGTTGTGCCAGGTGCCTCGACGACTGTCCGACCGACGCCATCGTCGGTGCGCGCAAGCGCATGCACACGGTCATCACCGCAGATTGCACTGGCTGCGAGCTGTGTCTGCCGGCATGCCCGGTCGACTGTATCCACATGGTCAACCCGGCTGTCCTGCCTGCGCAGTCACGGGGCGTCCGCGCGGCACATTACCGGTATCTATACGACTCGCGGCGGACGCGGCTTGCGCGTGCGCAGACCGAAAGGCGCGACGCCCTGCGCGCCAGCCTGGCTCGAGATGGCGCGTCAGCGGACTGAGACGACACTGGACGCGGCCGCGCGGCGGCACTTGTTCGAACGGCTGCGCGCCGCCAATCCGCGGCCTTCGACCGAGCTTGTGTACCGCTCGCCATTCCAGCTGCTGGTCTCGGTCATGTTGTCGGCACAGGCCACGGACCGTAGCGTCAACCAGGCGACGGAGCGGCTGTTTCGCATCGCCGCGACGCCCAGGGCCATGCTCGCGCTCGGCGAGGATGGCGTGGCCAGCTACATCCGGTCGATCGGACTGTGGCGTGTCAAGGCACGCCATGTCATCGGCGCGAGCCGGCTACTGATCGAGCGCCACCGGGGCCGCGTGCCGCGCGCACGGGAGGCGCTCGAGGCCCTGCCGGGCGTCGGGCGCAAGACCGCAAATGTCGTGCTGAACACCGCTTTCGGCGTGCCGACAATTGCGGTGGACACGCACATCTTTCGAGTGGCCAATCGCACCGGTCTCGCGCCGGGGCGCAATGTCCGCGAGGTCGAGAATCGGCTGCTCGCCGCCGTGCCCGAGGAATTCCGCGCGGACGCCCATCATTGGCTGATCCTGCATGGTCGCTATGTCTGCAAGGCGCGCCGGCCAGCCTGCCCCGGCTGCCTGATCGCCGACCTGTGCCGCTACCCCGACAAGACCAGGTAATTGGGTAATTGGTGCCGGGTGGGAGGTTGGGAGGATTGGGGGATTTGGTGGCTGATTTGGTGGGGGGGGGGGGGTGGGGAGGTGGGGCGGG
>JANPCY010000551.1:0-4891 GCA_031431175.1 Steroidobacteraceae bacterium
CCTTGCAGACCACGCCGGTATCCGGGATCGAACCCGCATCGGAACCCGCGCGCGGACCGGTGAGTCCGAAGCAGGGGATTTCATCGCCGCGCGCGAGCCGCGGCAGCAGATGGTTCTTCTGCTCCTCGGTGCCGTAGTGCATCAGCAGTTCCGCCGGGCCCAGCGAATTCGGCACGACGATGGTCGAAGCCGCTGTGGCGGAGCGGCTCGCGATCTTCACGACCACGGTGGAGTGCGCATAGGCTGAAAATTCCAGCCCACCGTACTTCTTCGGGATGATCATCGACCAGAAGCCCTTCTTCTTGATGAAGTCGAAGACTTCGGGCGGCAGGTTGGCGCGCCGGTGCGTGATGTCCCAGTCGTCGATCATCCGGCAAAGTTCTTCGCAGGGACCGTCGATGAAGGCCTGCTCCTCGGCCGTGAGCATCGGCGCTTTTGCGGAGAGCAGCTTGTTCCAGTCAGGACCGCCGGTGAACAACTCGCCGTCCCACCAGACGGTGCCGGCCTCGAGCGCTTCGCGCTCGGTCGTGGACATCGGCGGCAACATGCGCTTGTAGACGCGCAGGAATCGCCGCGAGATCAGCGTGCGCCGCAACGGGAGGATGTTCAGCAGCAGTTGCGGCGTGAAGAGCGCCCACAGCACGGCTTTCCACCAGATTGGCCCGGCGCCGAACGTCGTGTAACCGGCCAGCAGCACGCCAAGAATGACCGTCGCCTTCGCGAAACTTGCGCGCTGGTAGGAGAGCCAAAGGACCAGGCTCACGAATAACAGAAACCAGAGGGCTGACACCATCATGGCCTCTTTATACCGTGTTGAGGATGCTTTGCGGGATCAGGGCATGCACCCCATGTCGCAGGTCGGATTGTTGTTGCTATTTGCAGTGCAAAAAAGAAGCCGGCACGAACGCCGGCTTCCGTGGTCAACCACCGGTTTCCCGGTTTACTTGGCTGGTCGCAGCGTTACTTCGCGGTGGTAGCTCGTGCCCATGAAGGTGCGCATTGCGAGCCGCGTACTCGCCATTGCAGTCTGTTTGTCGTTGTCCGATGTCCCCCAGTGCGCGGCGGAGATCGCGTCGTTCTTGTCCTCGTCGCCCTGGTTGTAGTCGAGCGCCTTGCCGAAGCTCGAGTGCAGCGTGCAGAACAGCACGTCATGGTCGTTCTGGTCGCGCGGTGTATGGATAAACGTCTTGTAGTCGATGATGAGTCCCTGCTTCTTCCTCTCGGCATTGAGCGGCTCGGAGTGAGCGCGGATCCAGTTGATGTAGGTATCGAACATGCCGGGATTGGTCCGGTAGGCGCCGCATTCCCAGACCGGGCCTTCGGTCCAGTGCTCCTGCGCGACCGCAGAACCCGAAACGAACAGGAAACCCGCGGCCAGCAGGCCGAAAATTCTCGATTTCATGGATAGTTCCCCTGGATATGGATTGTTTTAAGCCCGCCTCAACAGCGGGTGTGGCGGCATCTTACGCCTGATTACCAGGCGATGCCGTAGTCCTCGCCGTGATTGCTGGAACCGCCCCAGATCGTGCCGTGCTGGTGATCGAGCTGAATCGCGTTGATCGGGCCCGAGGTGCGCGAACCGTATTCGGGCTGGTAGCCGCGCGCGCGCAATTCGCGCCGCGTCCAGTCCGGTATCGCGTTGTTCAGCAGGATCCGACCCGGGAAGATCTCGTGCTGCCCGAAGGAATCGTGCATCTGCCAACTGATGAAATTCGGCGCCTCGGCCGCCTGCTGCGGCGTCATGCCGAATTCCACGACATTCAGGAAGAACTGCAGCAGATTCTGGTCCTGCGTGTCGCCACCCTGCACGGCGAACGCCATCCAGGGCTTGCCATCCTTGAAGACAAGCGATGGCGTCAGCGTCGCGCGCGGCCGCTTGCCGGGCTCGGGCAGGTTGAAGGGATTTTCGGCGGCGTCCAGCACGAAGGACTGCATGCGCTGGCTCATGCCGATACCGGTCTTGCCTGCAATGACTGCGGGCACCCAGCCGCCGCTCGGTGTCATCGAGACGATCCAGCCTTCCTTGTCGGCGGCAACAACGCTGGTCGTACCGCGATAGAAGGAACCCGTGTCGGGATCGGTCGCAGTGGCGAAACTCGAGGTGTCAAAAACATTCGCGACTGCGGCGCGCTGCGGCAGCGACTTCAGCCACGGGTTTGTCTCGCCCTGGTACGGATAAGGATCGCCCGCGCTGGCGGCCGGATCGTTGAAGTCGGCATTCACGAGTGCGGCACGTGCCTTCGCGTAATCCTTGGATAACAAGCCCTTGATCGGCTCCTCGGGCGGAAAGTACGGATCGCCGTAATAGAAGTCGCGGTCGGCGAAGGCGAGATTCATCGCCTGGTAGATCGTGTGGATATAGCGTGTGCTGTTGTAACCCATCGCCTTGAGGTCGAAGTTCTCGAGGATGTTGAGCGTCTGCAGCATCACCGGGCCCTGTACCCAGCGGTCGAGCTTGTAGACGTCGATGCCACGGTAATTCGTTTGTACCGGCTCCTCGAATTCGACGCGCCAGCTGGCCAGATCGCTCATTGTTATCAGGCCACCCTGTTCCTGCACGCCGCGCACGAATTCATCCGCAATGTCGCCGCGGTAGAAGCGCTCATAGGCGGCCATGATCGCTTCCTTGCGCGAATTGCCGGCGGCCAGCGCCTTGGCCTCGGCTTCAATCAATTTGCGCAGTGTCGCCGCGAGATCCGGCTGGCGGAACATCTCGCCTGCCTGCGGCGCCTCGCGCGAGGAGCCTGGGTGCGGCAGCTTCACGGCCTTCGCATAAGGCCACTGCTTGATCTTCTCTTTCTCGGCCTCGATGCGATCGGCGGTTTCGGCTTCCATCGGATAGCCGTCGGCAAGCGTGATCGCGGGGGCCAGCACTTCTCCAAGCGACAGCCGACCGTATTCGGCGAGCATCATGAGCAGAGCCCCCGGGGTGCCCGGAGTCACCGCGGCGAGCGGGCCATACTGAGGCGGGTACTTGAGACCCATCTTGCGGAAAAAACCGACGGTTGCGCCGCTGGGCGCGACGCCCAGGCCATTGATCGCGATGATGCGGCTGGTCTCGGGGTTGTAGATCAAGGCCTGCGTCTCACCGCCCCAGGACAGCGTGTCCCACATGGTCGAGGCCGCGGCAAGCATCGCGCAGGCTGCGTCCACGGCGTTGCCGCCGTGCTCAAAAATGCGCGCACCCGCGGTTGCGGCCAACGGCTTGCCGGTGATCGCCATCCAGTGGGATCCGTGCAAGGGCGGCTTCTGCGTTTTTTCCTCGGCCAGTGCAGTACCTGCGGTCAGCGCCTTCTCTTGGGCTACTGCGACACCCCCAACCAGCGCCATCGCGAGCAGGCCTGCGGCGGCGACCAACAAGCCGCTGCTGGAATTCGGCGTGCTGCCTCCCCTCAAATGAGATCCTGCACGCCTTCGCGTTCCACTAGCAGTTCCTTGTGGGTCGCATCCATGCGGCCGCGGCTGAATTCGTCGACCGCGAGTCCCTGAACGATCGCATAGCCGCCGCCCTTGCAGATCACCGGGTACGAATACATCACGCCCTCGGGAATGCCGTAACTGCCGTCGGACGGAATCGCCATGCTGACCCAGTCAGAAGCCGTCGTGCCGAGCGACCAGTCGCGCATGTGATCGATGGCGGCCGACGCCGCGGAAGCAGCCGACGAGGCACCGCGCGCCTTGATGATCGCGGCGCCGCGCTGCTGGATGGTCGGGATGAACTGCTCGCGGTACCACTGTTGGTCCACCAGCGCGCGGGCAGGCTTGCCGGTGACCGTGCAGTGGCTGATGTCGGGATACTGCGTCGCGCTGTGATTGCCCCAGACGATCATGCGGCGGATCGCCGTCGTGTGCGTGCCGGTTTTCCCGGCGAGCTGCGCGAGGGCGCGGTTGTGATCGAGGCGCATCATCGCGGTAAAATTCTGGCGCTCGATGTCGGGTGCGTTCGATGCCGCGATCAAGGCATTGGTGTTCGCGGGATTGCCGACAACCAGCACGTGAATGCTGCGGCTTGCGGCTTCATTGATGGCCTTGCCCTGCGCCGAGAAGATCTGCGCATTCGCAAGCAGCAAGTCCTTGCGCTCCATGCCCGGCCCGCGCGGCCGCGCGCCGACCAGCATCGCGTAGTCGCAGTCGCGAAATGCGGTACGGGCATCGTCGCTCGCGACCAGGCGATTGAGTGTCGGGAAGGCGCAGTCGGACAACTCCATGACGACACCGCCGAGCGCTGGCAGCGCGGGCGTGATCTCGAGCAGATTCAGGTTGACCGGCTGGTCCGTGCCGAGCATCTGCCCGGAGGCGACCCGAAAGGCGAGCGCATAGCCGATGTGGCCTGCGGCTCCGGTGATGGTGACGGTAACGGGTTTCTTCATCCGGGACTCCGCGCGGGTGCTGCCATGGCAGCCGGAATGGGCCGTGATTGTAGCAGCGAATCCAGCGCCTCCTCGCGGAGCGCCGCACGATCAGCGTGCCCGCGTCGACGCCGTGTGCTCAGGCGGTTCGACTCAGGAGCGCCCGCCAGCGCGCCTTGATCGCTGCCTTCACACGGCGCATCTTGCCCCGGACCAGGGCTTCGGCCTGGTTGTCGCCATAGCGCCCCTTTTGTACATGGCGGATGCGGTGCGCGCCGGGCACTTTCAAGCCGTGACTTGCGACTAAGGTAGTACCGGCGCAACCGGTCACCACGCTGCTCGAACAGGAAGTACTCGAACTTGGGACCCTGGCGACGTGAGCGCGAAGCCGCAGCAGGCCGGGTTTTCGCAGATTGAGCACCTCGGTGTCTGTGACGATGACATCGTGCCCAGGAACAACCGGTGTCCGCTGTTCTCGGCCACTATTTTGCGTGCGTGACGGCCTCGTGATACCGCCGGCCTGCGCTGCGCCACAGCATCAG
>JANPCY010000552.1:0-1506 GCA_031431175.1 Steroidobacteraceae bacterium
GCCGACGACGACCACGGGTCGCCGCGAGCGGTATTTCCCAAACCCTCCGGTCCGGTATGCGAACCGTCGCAGTCCGGCAATGGCTGCAAACAGCAAGGCGAGGGGCTGCAGCCACCAGCCACGCGAGTCACCGCCGTACCAGGTCTTCAGCAGCCATTTCTGCATCACGATGACGCCTAGACGTTGAACTGCATCCGGTGCAGCGCCGCATAGACGCCGCCGGCTGCCAGCAGTTCTGTATGGGTACCCGACTCGATGATGCGACCCTCGTCCAGCACGATGATCCGGTCGGCATTCTCGATAGTGGACAGGCGGTGGGCGATCACAAGCGTCGTGCGATCGCGCAGCAACGCCGTGAGCGCATCCTGCACTGCCCTTTCTGATTCCGAATCGAGCGCCGACGTCGCTTCATCCAGGATCAGCACCGGCGCATTCTTGAGCAATGCCCTCGCGATCGCGACGCGCTGGCGCTGACCACCGGACAAGAGCGCGCCGCGCTCGCCGATTTGCGTGTCAAGGCCGTCGGGCAATTCATCGGCGAAATCCAGCACGTGCGCGGCGCGGGCCGCGCGCTCGACCGCAGCGGCATCGGCACCGGGTGCGCTGAAAGCGATGTTGTTGCGCATCGTGTCAGCCACCAGCATGACTTCCTGGCTCACCAGGGAAATCTGGTTGCGCAGGTCCAGCAGCCGGTAATCGCGTATCCCGACGCCATCCAGCAGCACCTGCCCCGAATCGGGGTCGTAAAATCTCGGCAGCAGGCTCACAAGCGTCGACTTGCCGCTGCCTGAGCGCCCGACGATCGCGACCGTCTCGCCAGGCGCCACCCTGAAACTGATGTCGCGCAGCACGCTGCCCTTGAGCGAGTCGTAGGTGAAATTGACGCCGCGAAACTCGATTTCCCCGCGCGCGTGCTCGATGCGGCGGGGCCCGCCCTGGTCCTCCGCCGCGGTGTCGAGTATCTCGAATACACTCTGGCCCGCAGCGATGCCTTGCTGCAGTGGCCCGACGACACTGACGAGCCGGCGCAATGGCGCCGTCATTAGCAGCAATGCCGTCAGGAACGAGGTGAACTCGCCGACCGACAGTCCCTTCTCCAGCACGTCACGAATTGCGACATACATGACGGCCGCGAGCCCGAATGCCGCTATCAGCTGCACGACCGGGCTCGACACCGCCTTGACCGCCACCAGCTTCATGAAGCTCGCACGATTGCGTTCATTGACCTGCTCGAATGAGCCGTACTGTTGCGGCTGGGCATTGAAGACCTTGATCATCCGGTGACTCTCGAGTGCCTCCTTTGCGACGCGCGTGATGTCTCCCATCGAGGCCTGGATCCGAATGCTGTAGCGCCGGAACAGGCGGCTCGTGACGCGCATCAGGCCAACGATCAGCGGCGCCACTGCCAGTGCGAAGGCCGTCAGCCGCCAGTTCATGAAAAACAACCAGCCGAGCAGGCCGGCGATCGTCAGTGTGTCGCGGATCAGCGAGGTAATCGCCGTGGTC
>JANPCY010000553.1:0-3359 GCA_031431175.1 Steroidobacteraceae bacterium
CCGAGCAACGCGGCCGCCGCCTGCGGCGCGGTCTCGCCTGCGGCCAGCGCCCGCGCCTCAGCGATGCCGGCCAGGCGCCGGATCGAGGCGGCATTACGAGCGAGGTGCGCAAGGTCCTCGTCGGATGCGTTCTGCAGCAGCACCGAAAGCCTGAGTGAGGGAGCGATGTCGAGTTCGCCCCGGATCCGCCGGATTCCCAGGATGAAATCCATGACCCAGCGCATTTCCGCTGCGAGCCGCGGGTCGGCAGCGCCGGGTTCTGCGGCCGGGTAGGGCTGTCGCATGATCGAGTCGCCGGTGCTCCCGGCGCGGGGTCCGACACGGAGCCAGATCTCCTCGGTGATGAATGGCATCAACGGATGCAGTAACCGCAGCAGGGCCTCCAGCACGACGATCAGCGTGCGACGTGTACCGCGGAGCTCGTCGGCCGTGCTGTCAGCCGATTGCAGGACGGGCTTGCTGAACTCAAGGTACCAGTCACAGAACTCATACCAGGTAAATTCGTAGACCGCCTGCGCCGCAAGGTCGAAGCGGTACTGGGAAAAGCCATCGCGCACGGCCAGGATCGCCGCATCGAGACGCGAGCGTATCCAGCGGTCCGCCAGCGACAGGGTCCCGGATCCTTGGTCTGCGTCGCCATCCGTCGCCAACAGCACGTAACGCGAAGCGTTCCAGAGCTTGTTGCAGAAATTGCGATAACCCTCGACCCGTCCGAGGTCAAAACGCAGGTCGCGCGACTGGGTTGCGAGCGCGGCAAATGTGAAGCGCAACGCGTCCGTGCCATAGGCCGCGATACCCTGCGGATACTGCTTGCGCGTCGCCTTTGCAATTGCCGGTGCGAGTTTCGGCTGCATCAGGCCGCTGGTCCGCTTGGCCACGAGCGCGTCCAGCGTGATTCCGTCGACGACGTCCAGCGGGTCCAGCACATTGCCCTTGGACTTCGACATCTTCTGACCCTCGTTGTCGCGGATCAGGCCGTGGACATAGACTTCGCGGAATGGCACGTCACCCGTGAACTTGAGCCCCATCATGATCATCCGGGCAACCCAGAAGAAAATGATGTCGAATCCCGTCACCAGCACCGAGGTCGGATAAAAACTCCGGAACTCGCGCGTGTCCTCGGGCCAACCCATCGTTGAGAATGGCCACAGCGCCGACGAGAACCAGGTGTCCAGCTCGTCCTCGTCCTGAATCAGTGCAACGCCGGGTGCGATGCCATGACGTGCGCGTATCTCATCCTCGCTGCGCCCCACGTAAACGGCGCCGTCCGGCCCATACCAGGCTGGAATCCGGTGGCCCCACCACAGCTGGCGACTGATGCACCAGTCCTTGATGTTGCGCATCCACTCGAAATACGTCCGGTCCCAGTTACCGGGGACGAAACGGATGCGTCCTTCCTCGACAGCGCGCACGGCGGGTATCGCCAGTGGTTCAATACGTACGTACCACTGGTCGGTCAGCCAGGGCTCGACGACCGCGCCGCTGCGATCGCCGCGCGGAATCATCAGGCGGTGCGCCTCGATCTGTGCAAGCAGGCCCGCGGCTTCAAGATCGGCAACGACCCGCTTGCGTGCCTCGAAGCGGTCGAGGCCGCGATAGCGTTCGGGCGCTGCATCGCCGATGGCCGCATCCGCCGTCAGGATATTGATGAGCGGCAGCCCGTGACGCTGCCCGATCTCGTAGTCGTTGAAATCGTGCGCGGGCGTGATCTTGACGCAACCTGATCCGAAGGCCGGGTCAACATAGGCATCCGCGATGACCGGAATTTCCCGGCCGCTGAGGGGCAGCGAGATGCGCCGCCCGATGAGCTGACGAAATCGCTCGTCTTCCGGATGCACCGCGACTGCGGTGTCACCGAGCATCGTTTCAGGCCGTGTCGTCGCGACCGTGAGCTGGCCGCTGCCATCGGCAAGCGGATAATTGATGTGCCAGAGATGGCCGTCCTCTTCGACGGACAGCACCTCAAGATCGGACAGCGCGGTCTTCAGCACCGGGTCCCAGTTGACCAGGCGCTTGCCGCGGTAGACCAGGCCGTCCTCATGCAGTCGCACGAAGGCTTCCTGCACGGCACTCGACATGCCGGGATCCATCGTGAAACGGTCACGGCTCCAGTCCACGGAAGCACCCAGGCGTCGCATCTGGCGAGCGATCGTGCCGCCAGACTGCTCCTTCCAGTGCCAGACACGCTCTACAAAGCGGTCTCGCCCCAGCTCATGCCGGCTCTGCCCTTCAGCATTCAGCTGCCTCTCGACGACCATCTGGGTGGCGATGCCGGCGTGATCCATGCCGGGCTGCCATAAGGTCCTGTCCCCGGCCATCCGGTGGAAGCGCGTGAGCGCATCCATGATCGTGTCCTGGAACGCATGCCCCATGTGCAGTGTGCCGGTGACATTGGGCGGCGGGATGACGATGCAGAAGCAAGGGCCTGCGCCATTCGGCGCGAACAGGCCCGCCTGTTCCCAATGCCGGTAGATGCGTTCTTCGATATCCGTCGGGGAATAGGTCTTGTCCATGTACCCGGCGGCCGCGTCAGTCCTTGCTGGAAGCGAGGTTTTCACGCAAGGCGGCAGCGACGAGTTCCGGCAACGCTGCGCGCAACCGGTCGATGACACGCTCGAACATCACCGCCTCGATCTCGCGCGCTGCGGCGTGCAGCAGTTCGTCAGTCAGATTCATCATGCGGCTGACCAGGGTCGCCTGCAGTGCGGCGATGTCGTCGTCCGACAGCCGGCCCGCGGCACCGGGACCGGTGGAATCCTTGCTGGGCTCGGGGCGGGGAAGGCTGCTGGTCGCATGCAGTTCCACGATGTCGGTCAGGATCGGCAGTTTAACGCGGGCTTTGCGTCTCACGAATTGCCCCCCATCTTGTGTGTCTGGGGCTCGATGCCCTGCTCGCGGTAGAAGCGGAAGCGGTCGCGACCCAGCTCGCGACGCTTGTCATCGGCGTCGACAACTTCGGCGATGCGCGTGTAGCGCTGATACTGCGCCGGCACGCCGCCCGCCAGATTGACCAGCAGATCCCTGTCGTCCGCTCCCCCGGCATCGCCGTCGGCAATGACGACCGGTGCGGCCAGCCCGGACGGCTCGCCACTTGCGGCGAGGCGCTCGTGCGGTACAAAGCTACGATCGGCAAATGTCCACAGCAGGTCATCGAAGGCCGCGCCGTCGCCGCCGGCGTCGAACTGCACCCGGACGCGGCTCTCTTGCAGCCAGGCCTTCTCGACCAGCCGGCATGCGAAACGCAGGCGCGCTGCCGGGTCTGCGCTCGCCAGCACGTAGAAATCCACGCGCGGCATCGACATGAGCTCAGTCTCCGCGCAGCAACCAGTCCACCAGCAGCGGCACCGGCCGGCCGGTGC
>JANPCY010000554.1:0-4828 GCA_031431175.1 Steroidobacteraceae bacterium
ATGTCGACCGTGTCGTCGAATGCGACGACACCGCCGTGCCCGAGCATGGCGCCAATCGCTGAAAGAGCCTCGTACTCTAGTGGCGTGTCGAACTGCGATTCCGGCAGGTACGCGCCGAGCGGTCCTCCGATCTGCACGGCACGGATCGGCCGGCCGCTCGCGGACCCACCGCCGTAGTCGTAGAGCAGCTCACGCACCGTGAGACCAAATGCCCGCTCGACCAGGCCACCCCGCAGCACATTGCCGGCCAGCTGCAGTGGCAGGGTTCCGCGCGACTTCGCCTGGCCAAAGTCGCGGTAAGCGGCCGCACCTGCTGCAAGCACCACGGGTACCGTGGCAAGTGTCACAACGTTGTTGACCACGGTGGGCGCCCCGAACAGCCCCTTCTCGGCCGGGAGCGGCGGGCGCACCCGGATCTCCCCACGGCGGCCCTCGATGCTTTCCAGCATCGATGTCTCTTCGCCGCAGATGTACGCGCCGGCACCCAGGCGCAGCTCGATATCGAACGCGTGGCGGCTGCCGCACACATCGGCCCCAAGGTAGCCAGCCTTGCGTGCCGCCGCAATGGCGGCATTCATGACCTGATACGCGTGCGGATATTCAACGCGAAGATAGATGTATCCGCGTGTCGCTTCGACTGCGACCCCGGCGATAGTCATGCCCTCGATGACCGAGAACGGATCGCCCTCCATCAGCATGCGATCGGAAAATGTCCCCGAGTCGCCTTCATCCGCATTGCAGGCGATGTACCTCTGACCCTCCGGCTGCTTGAGCACGGTCTGCCATTTGATGCCAGTCGGAAAGGCTGCGCCGCCACGGCCACGAAGGCCCGATTCGACCACTTCATTCACGGTCGCCAGGGCCCCGATCTCGAGCGCACGCCGGAGTCCGCGGAATCCGCCCTGCGCGAGGTAGTCGTCGAGGTCGAGTGGATCAATCCGTCCGACCCGCGCAAACGTCAGTCGCTGTTGCGAGGCATACCATTGATGCTCTTCGATCGGCCCGAGCCTCAGTGGATGCGCCTCTCCCCGCAGCAGACCCTGCTCGAGCAGCCCCGGCACATCGCTCTCGGACACGGGCCCATAGGCGATTCGCCCGGCGACGCACTCCACCTCGACCAGCGGCTCGAGCCAGTACAGTCCCCGCGATCCGTTGCGGCGCAGCCTGATCGCAGTGCCCTTGGCACGCGCAGCAACGAGCAGCTTCTGCGCCGTTGCTTCGGCACCGAGCGCGAGCGCACCAGCATCCCGCGAAACCCACACCGTGATCGTCACGTGCTCACCTTTGCATCTGCCCGATGAATCAGCTGGTCCAGGCGCGCCGGCGTCAGGCGCCCATGCACTTCCTCATCGATCATCGCTGCAGGTGAGCAAGCGCAGAGTCCGAGACAGTAAACGGCCTCAAGTGAGATAGCGCCATCGGTCGTCGTTTCGCCGAAGCCGATGCCGAGGCGTTTCATGGCGTGCAGCTCGAGCGCGCGGCCCTTCATCGATTGGCAGGCCTCGGCCCGGCATAACCGAAGGACACGCCGGCCCTGGGGAGCGCTTCGGAAATGGTGATAGAAGGTAACCACACCGTGAACCTCGGCTCGCGACAGGTTGAGTGCGCCCGCAATCAGCGGCACCGCCTCTGCAGGCACGCAACCCAGCGACCGCTGTACGTCATGCAGGATTTCGAGCAGTGGGCCTGGTCGATTCTTGTGGCGCGCCACGATTGCCAGGACTTCGTCCTTCTGTGCCGGGCTGACCGGTGTCGGTGCCGCACCCGGGTTCATCGCAGTCGGTCCCGATGGGTGTACACATTGAAGGACTCGCCGCGCAGAAATCCGACGAGGAGAATTCCCGTGCGCTCCGCGAGGTCGATCGCGAGGCTCGAAGGCGCGCCCACCGCGGCGACCACCGGCACACCGGCCGCAGCAGCCTTCTGCAACAGCTCAAAGCTCGCCCTTCCGCTCAACAGCAACACACATTCGGAAAGCGGCAGGGCGCCCTCGAGAAGGCTGGCGCCCACGAGTTTGTCGAGCGCATTGTGCCGGCCCACATCTTCGAATGACCCCAGCAGATCTCCTCGCCCGTCGAAGAGGCTCGATGCATGCAGCCCGCCAGTATCCCGGAAGACGTCCTGCGCGCTACGGGCCCGCACCACCAGGGATCCCAGCAACTCGGCCGTCACCTTGATCACGCTGGTAACCTGCCGGATCGGCAGCATCTCGTTTACAGCCTCGAGCGATGCCTTGCCGCAGACGCCGCAACTGGAGCTCGTATAGAAGTTTCGCTCGAGGCGCGCAAGGTCCAGCGGAACATCGGCCGCAAGCTCCACGCGTACGACATTGCTGGCCGGACCGCAGATACGGGCCGATGCGATGTCATTCCTGGAGCGGATGAGCCCTTCGCCATGCAGAAAGCCGACGGCTAGCTCGACGTCGTGACCGGGGGTGCGCATCGTGATCGAAATCGCCCCTCCCGGCCCGGGCTCCGCCAGCCGGGCGAGGCGGATCTCGAGCGGTTCCTCGACGACCACGAGATCCCGTTGCGAGCGGAGCTCGCCGCCGCGCATCGCGTCAATCATTATTTGTCGGACGGGATGACCGTCGCGTTTGGCGTTCATGAAGGCTCGCGATATCGCAATTGAACGGGGGTTTCAGGTACCCTCGCGGCCACCAGTATGGCATGAGGCCCGGGCGATGGCAGAACCCAGATCCGGCATGGCTCCAGACACCTCGCATCGGGCCCGACTCATCGATGGGCGCGCGACCGCGGCGAGGATCAGGGCCGAGGTTGCACGGCAGGTTGCGGTACTCGCCGGGCGCCACGGTATTACGCCGGGACTCGCCGTGATTCTCGTGGGTGCTGATCCCGCCAGCGAAATTTACATCCGCAACAAGGGAAAACAGACGCGCGAAGCGGGCATGCACTCATTCGAGACCCTGCTCCCGGCGTCCGTTTCGCAGGCCGAACTACTCGACAATATCGCGCGGCTCAACGCGGACACGGCGGTGCATGGAATCCTGGTCCAGCTCCCCCTGCCGCGGCAGATCGAAGAGTTGGCAATCATCGATGCGCTCGCACCTCACAAGGACGTCGATGGTTTCAGCATTATCAACACGGGCCTGTTGGCCGCTCGCGGCTCCGGAATGATCCCTTGCACGCCGCTCGGCTGCCTGCTGCTGCTCAAGGAGCACCTGGGCGAACTGAGCGGCCAGCGCGCCCTGGTCGTCGGCCGTTCGAATCTTGTCGGCAAGCCCATGATGCAGTTGTTGCTGCGCGAGCACTGCACGGTGACCGCCGCCCATTCGCGCACCCGTGACCTTGCGGAGGAATGTCGTCGCGCGGACATCCTGATCGCAGCGATCGGCAAGCCCAGGTTGATCAAGGGCGACTGGATTCAGCCGGGAGCGACCGTGATCGACGTCGGCATCAACCGGATCAGCGTGCCGTCACCGGAGGGATTACGCGAACGACTGGTGGGTGACGTCGATTTCGACGCGGCAATCCGCGTCGCGGGTGCCATCACGCCGGTGCCCGGCGGCGTCGGTCCGATGACGATCGCCTGCCTGCTGAAGAACACGGTCGCCGCCGCCTGCGCCCAGAACAACATCGACCCGGGCTCGCTCAGCGGCTGAAGAGAATCTCGCCCTCGTCGCTCAGGTCGAAGTTGTTTGCCATCGGTACCTTCGGCAGACCGGGCATGCGCATGATCTCGCCGGTGATCGGAATCACGAATCCCGCACCCGCCGCGAGTTGAATTTCGCGCACGGTCACCAGGAAGTCCTTGGGACGTCCGAGCAATGCCGGGTTGTCTGACAGAGACTGCTGGGTCTTGGCGATGCACACGGGCAGCTTGCCGAAGCCGATCTTCTCGAGATGCTCGCGATCGCGGCGGGCCCTGGCCGTGTAGTCGACCGCGTGTGCGCCGTACATCTCGCGGGCGACCGTTGCGATCTTCTGCTCGATCGAGTCATTCCAGTCGTAAAGTGGCGTGAAATTCGGTTCACTCACTGCCACCAGGTCGCGCACAACGGCGGCGAGCTCCGTGCAGCCCTTGCCGCCCTCGCTGAATGGCTTCGCAAGGACCGCCTCCACGTCATGTGACTTACAGTGCTGCTTCAGCGCCGCGACCTCCTCCGCCGTGTCGGTCGGAAAGTGATTGATTGCGATGACGCAGCGCTGGCCGAATTTGCGGATATTTTCGATGTGCTTTTCCATGTTCGAGAGGCCGCTCATCATGGCCGCCACATCCGGCTTGCTTATCTCAGAGAGTGGTTTGCCGCCGTGCATCTTCAGCGCGCGGATGGTCGCAACCAGCACCGTGCAGGCCGGTGCAAATCCACCGTAACGGCAATTGATGTCGAAGAATTTCTCTGCACCGAGTTCAAAGGCAAATCCCGCCTCGGTGACCACGATATCTGCATACGACAGCGCCGCCTTCGTGGCCATGATGCTGTTCGTGCCGTGTGCAATATTCGCGAATGGACCCCCGTGGACGAATGCGGGCACTCCTTCCGTAGTCTGCACCAGATTTGGCTTGATGGCCTGGGCCAGGAGCGCAGCCATGGCGCCCACCGCATCGATGTCCCGCGCCGTGACGGGCGCGCCGTCACTGCCGTAGCCCACGACGATCCGGCCGAGGCGCGCCTTCAGGTCCGGTATGCCGTCCGCGAGGCACAGTACCGCCATCACCTCGCTCGCGGCCGTGATGTCAAACCCGGTTTCACGCGGAATGCCTTCGCTGCGGCCGCCAAGCCCGATGATGATGTCGCGCAGCGCACGGTCGTTCATGTCCATGACGCGCTTCCAGGTCACGTGCCGTGGATCGAGTTTCCCGGCGC
>JANPCY010000555.1:0-13066 GCA_031431175.1 Steroidobacteraceae bacterium
GGATACGGAATCCGGTAGTCGAGCGCGCCATGGATCACGAGCATCGGCGTCTTCCAGGCGGACACATAGTTGGCCGGATTGGATTTTTCATGCGCGGCCGGGTTGTCGTGATAAGGACCACCATGGTCCCATTCAACGAACCAAAGTTCCTCGGTTGAGTAGTACATTGTGCGGTGATCGAAAACGCCGGAGTGGTTTACGAGGCAGCGAAATCCGTCCGGCCAGTTGCCGGCGATCCAGTTCATCATGTAGCCGCCGTAGGATGCGCCAAGCGCGCAAGCGCGATCACGATCCAGCCAGGGGAAACGCTCGCCCGCCGCGGCCAGCCCTTTCTTCAAATCCTCCAGCGGCTTGCCGCCCCAGTCGCCGCTGATCGAGTCGGTGAAAGCCTGCCCGTAGCCCTGCGAGCCGTGGAAATCAATGAACACGGCCGCATAGCCCGCGCCCGCGTAAAACTCCGGGTTCCAGCGATAGCTCCAGGTATTGGCATAGCTTGATTGCGGCCCGCCGTGCACGATGAAGGCGACCGGATATTTCTTCCCGGGCTCCCAGTTCCATGGCTTGACCACAAAGCCGTAGACCTGCTCGCCGCCGGCGCCGGCAAAGCTGAATTGCTCCGGCTCTCCGAAGCGGACGTCGGCGAGGCGTGCCGCATTCACTTCGGTCAGCCTCCTCAGTACCGCGCGGCCCGCGATCAAGTAGAGATCGACGGGCGAGGTGAGGCTTTGCATGCCGAAGAGAATCCGGGCGCCTGCCACGTCGAACTCCGTGACACTACCCGGTCCGGTCAGCATCCGGCGCACGCCGCTCGCAAGATCGATCGACCATAGCGGGCGCTGGCCGAGATGCTCGGTCACCGCATAGACCTGCCGTCCATCCGCCGAGAACCTGAAGGCCTCGATCGAGCGATCCCAGTCACGGGTCGTGAAGCGCAATGCCCCGGTTTCTGAATCGCGCACGACCAGATGAAAGCGATCGGCTTCGAAGCCGGGCCGCTCCATCGCAATGTGCGCGAGCAGCTTGCCGTCAGGTGAAAATGCCGGCTGGGCGTCCCATGCATGATTGTCCGGTGTCAGATTGACCGGTGCGGAGCTGCCGTCGGACGGCACGCGATAGACATCGAAATTGGTGGACCAGGGCTCGGTGCGGCCACGGATCCTCGCCGCGAACAAGACCTGGCTGCCGTCGGGGCTGAAGCCGTAGTCCGGGCGGTCGCCGAACGGCTTTGAGGGCACGTCCGCATCCAATGACCCGGTCAATGCGACCGGTGACCCCGATGCGTTGTGCTCGCCGTCGACCGCGGTCGCAAATAACTCCGACACGCGCCCGTCCTGCCACTTGTCCCAGTGGCGGACGAACAGCTGGTCATAACGTTGGCCATGCTGCTTCGCATCTTTTTGCTCATCGAGCCGCTTGCGCGTGCAGTCGAGGTCGGCGCAATCCGGGAATACTTCGATTCCGAGCAGCAGGCGGTCGCCGCGGGGCGAAATCCGGAAGCTGCGGATTTCCAGCGGCAGGCGCGTGACCTGGCTTGCTTCACCCCCGGCGATTGGCAGGTACCAGACCTGCGTCGTGCCTGCGCGCGCCGAAAGGAAATAGATACCGCCGCCGTCGGGCGCCCAGTCTGCCGCCGTGTCATTTTCCTCGCTGCCGGTCAGCCGGCGCGGCGCCATGCCTGCGTCCAGGCCTAGAAGCCAGAGATCGCTGCGGCCCCGATCGGCTGCCAGATCCGTTTCGCGCAGCGTGTAGACGACACTCCGGCCATCAGGCGAGAGCCGCGCTTCGGAGATGCGCGCAAGCGTCACCAGGTCGGTGGCATTCAGGCCGCGCGGCGCGGCGGATGCGGACAGCGAAAAGATCGCCAGCGCGGCGACCGGCAGCAGGCGTCGCATGATACGGATCTCCGCCAGGATTCTGATTGGCGATTCTATCAAGTGCCTTCGGCCATGCGCGGCCGGATCAGGCCGAACACGCTCGAGAACCCGTGCAGGAAGGTCGCGCCCTGGATTGGCGCGATTTCGCCGGCGCAGAACATGCCGGCGACCGGAATATCCGCGATGCGACGCAATGCGGCTGAATCATGGCCGGTGACGCCGAACAGGTTGCGGCCGCGGGCCGCGCAGGCGAACAGCAGCGCAGCCGCGGGCGGCATGCGTCCGTTGAGGGCCGCGCCGAGGCGCGCCGCTAGCTCGTGCGATGCTGCATCGCCGTCACGCAGGTGAAATTGCACGACGGCATTTCGCGCCAGTCGCGCGCCGATCCACAGCGCGTCGCTGTCCGGGTCGAGTCCCAGCACGTTGCGCATCAGGAATTCGCCCGCGCCGATGGTTTGGCGCGGCCCGGGCAATGCGAGGCCGATGCACAGCGAGTCTCCGAAGCGTTCGCGATCACGCGCGTCGAGACTCGAGAACAGGGCAGCCAACAGCTCCCTGGGCTTGCGGCCATCCAGTTCGTGCAGCAGATTGCCGTCGCAGGCGGTCACGAACAACGGCTCGCCGATTGCACGGCAACCTTGCGCAATGACCGGATCAATCACGATATTTCCGGTCAGCGCGAGCAGCAGACCCCCCGACCGGTGGACATCGCGATTCGCGAACAGCCGTGCCGCTCCCGGTTCGGATGCACCGCTGGCGAGGCCGCCGATGACCGTTGCGCCGGGAAACGCGCGGTCGATTCCCCTGGCGCAGGCCTCCGCGTCGATGGTGGCGGGATCTGTCAGAAGCAGGAAGCTTGCCGCAGAAGCCGGACCGAGGTCGAGCAACCTCCACCAGATCTCTCGCGAGACGGTGAGTGGCGGTAATGTCGCTTGCTCGAGATGCAGCGCCGTCATTGTCACGTCATCGAGCCGGCCTGCCAGTATCGCGATGCCCGGCTCCTCTTCCACTTCACTTTCGCCGCCGATCAGGCCACCGGCATTGCAGCCGAACAGCAGGCCTTCGCCGAGCCAGGGCGCAAGCGCTCTCGGCAGCCCTTCCATGGCCGCGCCGTAGGCGACCGAAACAAAAGCAATGACGAGATCCGGCCGCGTCATTTCCGACTCGACCGTCAATTGCTCGAGTGCCTCGGCGGCGGCGGTCTCGAGGTCCGGGCCGAGGCCTATGGCACTCGCCCATTTCATGGCAGGACCGGCTCAGGCACCGGCGCCGACTTCTTCCTGCGGGATGACGATCGATTCCTGCTCCGCGGCGCGAATCCAGTGCTGCAGATGGTCATCGTCCAGCATCGTTTCGAGGTAGCGCGCTGCAAGCGCGCTGAGCGGCAGGCCGTAAGTCCTGACCCGCAGTGCGACCGGTGCATACATCGCATCGGCAACACTGAAGTCGCCGAACAGCCATGGCCCGCGTTCGCCGTGATCGCGCCGGCAACCGGACCAGATGGCGTCGATACGGCGCAAGTCCTGTTCAAGTCGAGGCGTCATCGCGACGCGCCTGCCCGTGGCACGCGCATTCATCGGACAGTTGTCGCGCAAGGCCCTGAACCCGGCATGCATTTCGTGCGCAATGGAACGGGCCTGGGCCCGCGATCCGGTATCGGCCGGCCAGCCGCGCCCGCCGGCCAGCTCGGAGGCATATTCGCCGATCGCGAGTGATTCCCAGACGCGCAATTCGCCGTCCAGCAACACCGGCACCTGACGCGTCGGCGAGAGCTTGGGAACTTCGCTTTCGAATTCGGGCGTACCGAAATCGTACTGCCTTTCAGTGAACTCGAGATCGAGGTGCTTGAGCAGCAACCAGGGCCGCAACGACCAGGAGCTGTAGTTCTTCGTTCCGATGATCAACACGAGCCCGCTCATGCGGGCGAGCCTGCGCGTCCGGCCGGGGCCGGTCAATCCTCTTTGGGCTTTTTGCTCTGGATCCAGTCCGACAATTTCCGCAGGTCTTTCTTTTTCCTGAACTGCTTCTTCGCCAGAGCTCCACTGTCGTAGGGGTCGTAACCCTTCCTCAGGCCCTGGGGATTGCTCTTGACCATTTGTGTCGTGCGTTGCGCGTCTTCATCGCTGAGCGCCAGAGTGGGGTCGTCCAGCAGGCGCGCCACGACTTCCGCGTTGCCCGTCGAGGCGCTCGGCACCCAGATGGCATTGCCGAGCTCATCGAACTCGATCTTGCCGTGCCCGAGGCGTTGCTGCTCGGCGAAGTGCGAAATCTCGCGCAAGTCGCCCGAGATCTTCTTGAACTGGTCGGTGTCGCTCATGGCGAGCAGGTTCCTGCAAATAGGGTTTGCCACGCAAAACCTTACAGGAGCGGGGCCTGCCAAACCGAGATCGGCTTCACATAATGGAATCCGGTGACGCCAGCCGGCAATCGGCGGGGACTGGATGTATATACAGCTGCCCGATACCATGGCCGGGTGGCGCAATCCCCCCACCTTGAGCAACTGAACGGAGCCCAACGCCAGGCGGCCTGCTTCGGCGAGCGCCACCCGGGCCGGCCGTTCACGGCGCCGGCATTGCTGGTCATCGCTGGCGCAGGGACCGGAAAGACCAACACGCTGGCGCACCGCGTCGCGCAACTCGTGATCGAGGGTATCGACCCGGCGCGAATCCTGCTGCTGACATTCACGCGCCGGGCCGCGCTCGAAATGACACGCCGCGCGGAGCGCATCGTCAGTGAAACGCTGCGTTCTGGCACGGCGGGCAGGTCGCCACCCGCCATGCGCCTGTCCTGGTCGGGCACCTTCCATTCCGTTGCGAACCGCGTGTTGCGCGAATACGCGCAGGCGCTTGGCATCGCGCCGGATTTCAGCGTCCTGGATCGCGGCGATGCCGCCGATCTCATCGACCTGCTGCGTCACGAACGCGGCCTTTCGGCGCAGAAGCGCCGTTTTCCGCGCAAGGACACCTGCCTCGCGATCTATTCGCACCGCGTCAATGGCGGCCGCGCGCTCGAGGAAGTCCTGCGTGAGGACTTTCCCTGGTGCGAGGACTGGGCGGAAGAACTGCGCGGCCTGTTCCGTGAATTCGTGGATCGCAAGCAGGCGAATGCCGCGCTCGACTATGACGACCTGCTGCTGTACTGGCATGCGCTGATGCAGGAGCGAGCGCTCGCGGCGGAGGTCGGAGGGCGTTTCGATCACGTGCTCGTCGACGAATACCAGGACGTCAACCGGCTGCAGGCCGACATCGTGCTGGCGCTGAAGCCTGGCGGCGCCGGCATCACCGTGGTCGGGGACGATGCCCAGGCGATCTACTCATTCCGGGCAGCATCGGTCGGGAACATCCTGGAATTCCCGGAGCGCTGCGAACCGCGGGCAGCCGTGATCGCTCTCGAGTGCAATTACCGTTCCTGCCAGCCCCTGCTGGATACGGCAAATGCCTTGATCGCGGGCGCCGGCCGTCAATATCGCAAGACGCTCACGGCCGCGCGCGGCGGCGGGGCCCGACCGCGGCTCGTGACCGTGCTGGACGATCGCCAGCAGGCGGACTTTGTCGTGCAAGGCGTGCTGCAAAGTCGGGAAGCGGGCACCCTGTTGCGGCGCCAGGCAGTGCTGTTTCGCAGTTCAGATCACAGCGACTGGCTCGAGATCGAGCTGATGCGGGCCAACATCCCCTACGTCAAGTACGGCGGTTTGCGATTCCTGGAAGCCGCACACGTCAAGGACCTGCTCGCGGTGCTGCGTTGGGCGGACAATCCCAAAAATGGCCTGGCCGCATTCCGCGTGCTGCAGCTGCCGGCGGGCATGGGTCCGGCCAATGCCGCGCGCATCTGGCAGCGCGTCGCCGACGCTGGATTCCGGCTCACGGAGCTGGCGGCATGCGATCCACCAGCGGCGACAGCGGAATCCTGGCCGGTGTTCTGCGAAATGCTGGCGGCGCTATCCGATCCGCGCGCCGCCTGGCCGGGCCAGGTCGAATGCGTGCGTGCCTGGTACGAGCCGCAACTGGAACGCCTTTACCAATCGGCCGGTGTGCGCGCGGCCGATCTCGACATGCTGGAGCAACTTTCGCCTCAGTATGGAAGCCGCGAGCGATTCCTGACCGAGCTGACACTCGACCCGCCGAGTGCGAGCGGCGAACTCGCGGGATCTCCATTGCTGGACGAAGATTACCTGGTGCTGTCCACCGTGCATTCGGCCAAGGGCCAGGAATGGGACACGGTCTATGTGCTGAATGTCACCGACGGCAATTTCCCGTCGGAATTCGCGGCGGGCAAGCCTGAGGCCCTCGACGAGGAGCGGCGGCTCCTGTACGTCGCGATGACGCGTGCGCGCGATGAACTGCACCTGATCGAACCGCTTCGCTACTACGTGACGCAGCAGCCACGCACCGGTGACCGTCATGTCTACGGCGCCCGCAGCCGGTTCCTCGACGCCGCAGTGCTCGACACGCTTGATCGCGCGAGCTGGCCGGCGGAGTCGGACACGGAGATCGTGCAGACCGCCGCCCACGCCTCCGTGCGGATCGATGTTGCCGAACGGATCAAAGCACTTTGGTAGGTCTCAGAGAGGTTTGCGAAAACGCAGCGTGAAACGGTCGCTCTCGCCGATTGCAGCGTAGCGTGCGCGGTTCGCATCGCCCTCGCGGAATGTCGGCGGCAGCGACCAGACGCCCTCCGGATAATCCTTGGTGTCCTTCGGGTTCGCATTGACGTTGCTACGCCCGATCAACTCGAATCCTGCGGCCCCGGCGAGCGCGATCGCATAGTCCTCGCGTACATAGCCTGACTTCGCGCGCGGATCCTGCAGCACACTGTCTGATGCGCGGTGCTCGACCATGCCGAGGATGCCGCCGGGCTTCAGCGCCCTGAACATTGCGGCCAGCATCGGCTCGGCGGCCTCGCGCGACATCCAGTTGTGCAGATTGCGAAAGGTCAGCACCATGTCGACGCTACCGTCGGGAACGGGCTTCAGTTCATTCGGATGCTGCAATGCCGTGACCGTCGCTTTGCCATACAGGTCGGGTCGCGATGCCAGCTTGTCGGCATAGGCCTTCAGGTTGTCCAGGGTGTATTTACTGTCCGTTTTTGTATCCCAGCTGGCCGCGATGTAACGGCCGTGATCGCGGAGCACCGGTGCGAGCACCTCGGTGTACCAGCCGCCGCCGCCCGGCCAGACTTCCATGACCGTCATGTCCTGACGCAGGCCGAAGAATGTCAGCGTTTCCATGGGGTGACGATAAGCATCCCGCGCACGATTGACGGCGGAGCGGTGATCGCCGGCGAGCGTTTTCTCCAGCGCAGCGGTGGTCGCCGCGTCGGTGGTGGGTGCAGCGATCGCTCCCGCCGCCGTCGCGCCCTGACCGGCGCAGGCGGAGAGAATCGTGGTTGCAACGATGACTGCAGCAAGACTGGTGCGTGGCATGGGCATTGTATGGCTCCGTTCAGTTCTTGAGTTCGGCGGTGGCGACGAGCTCGATCATCGCTTCGGGAAAGTAAAGGCGGGGCACCTCGACGGCGGTTGCGGCCGGTGGCGCGGCGTTTGCCTGCCGGTAGCAGCGATCGCGCACATGCGCAGAGCGGCCAAGCGCCACGATGTCGGTCGTGTAGGCGACCTCGCAGACGACATCGGCAAGCGTACAGCCGGCGGCGGCGAGGGCGGTCTGCAGACGCTCGTAGATGCGCTGGATCTGCGCCTCCATGTCGCCCGGGCCGACCACTTCCATCGCGTCATTGATCGCGGTCATTCCCGACAGGTACAAGGTACCATTGGAGCGGACCGCAGCGCTGATATTGAAGCGCTCCTCAATCTCGCGGCTGATCCGGATCACCTGGTCCCAGCGTGCCATGGCTCTGGCTCAGGCCGCGCTATCCGGCTCGAGATACGTGTAGCCCGCGAGTTCCGACTCGTAGAAGCGCTTGAGCGCCTGGCCCTCCGCGACCGACAGGCGGCCGTCGCGCATGGCCCGCTCACAGTCGCGCGCGAAACGGGGGTAGAGCTCATCGGTGTCGTATTGCATATAGCCGAGCACCGTACTTGCGGTGTCGCCCTTGACAATCTCCTCGATCCACCAGCCGTGCTCGTCGTCGAGACGGATGTGCACGACATGCGTGTCGCCGAACAAGTTGTGCAGATCGCCGAGCGTCTCCTGGTAGGCTCCGACCAGAAAAGCGGCGAGGAAGTATTCCTCGCCGGGCCGCAATTCGTGGACTTCGAGCGAACGCTTGACGTCGCGCAGGGACACAAAGCGGTCGATCTTGCCGTCGGAATCGCAGGTGATGTCCGCAAGCACCGCGCTGCGACCCGGCCGTTCTTCCAGTCGGTGCAGCGGCATGATCGGGAACAACTGATCGATCGCCCAGCTGTCCGGCAGCGACTGGAACACCGACATATTGCAGAAATAGGTGTCGGACAGCGCCGCCTCAAGCCCATCGAGTTCCTCGGGTATGCGGCCGAGCCGGCGCGTGACGTCGCGGACCTTGGCGCAGGTCGTCCAGTAGAGGCGCTCGGCCAGGCTGCGCATCTCGATATTGAGGTAGCCGAGGCTGAACATCTGCTGCGCCTGCTCGCGCGCCTGCTGGGCGTCATGCCAGCACTCGACCAGGCGGCGCTCGCTGACCGTCGCGTGGGCGTCAAACAGGTCCGCGACCGGTTGTGGCAGGCGTCCGTCATCGGTCGCCGCGCGATCCGGGGCGCTAAAGAGATCGAGCCGCGCGGCACCCAGCACATTGAAGACCAGCACGCTGTGATGGGCCGCGATCGCGCGTCCAGATTCGCTGATGATCACCGGGTGTGCGAGTCCGCGGGCGTTGCAGACGCTCGCAACGCGATATACGACATCGCTCGCATACTCGCGCAGCGAGTAGTTGGTGGATGACTCGAAGTTGGTGCGCGAGCCGTCGTAGTCGACGCCGAGTCCGCCGCCGACGTCGATGTACTCGAGGCCTGCACCGAGCTTTGCGAGTTCAGCGTAGACCTGCGCCAGTTCGTTGACCGCATCCTTGACGCGCCGGATGTCGTGCAGCTGCGAGCCCGGGTGGCAGTGCACCAGCTTCAGGCAGTCCAGCATGCCGTGCGAACGCAGTACTTCGACGAGATCGAGGATCTCGGTCGTGAACAGACCGAATTTCGAGCGGTCTCCCGCTGACTCACGCCACCTCCCGGCTCCCTCGGCAGCAAGCTTGACCCGCACGCCGATCTTCGGCCGTACCTGGTACTTTTCGGCGTGGCGCAGGATGTAACCGAGTTCGGAGAAATTCTCGACCACCGGGATGATCGAGCGGCCGAGCTTGGTCGCGAGGATCACGGCCTCGATGTAGCTGTCGTCCTTGAATCCATTGCAGATGATCAGCCGGTCCGGGGCATCCTCGGTCATTGCCATGACGGCGAGCAGCTCGGGCTTCGAACCGCATTCGAGCCCGAATCCGAGTTCCGCGCTGGCGCGGTAGACTTCTTCGACGACCAGGCGCTGCTGGTTGACCTTGATCGGAAAAACCGCGGCATAACGATTCTTGTAGTCGTTCTCGGCGATTGCCGCGGCGAATGCGTCGTGCAGCGAGCGCAGGCGGTCGCGCAGGATGTCGGAGAAGCGCAGCACCATCGGCGCGGTCAGGTCGCGCGCGCCCAGCTGCTGGACGACTTCATAAACATCGATCTCGCGGGTCTCGCCCCTGGCGGGCCGACACACAACGTGACCGGCATCATTGATGCCGAAATACCCGCCGCCCCAGGAGCGCACGGCGTACAACTCGTTGGAGTCTTCGATGCTCCAGGGCCGGGGCGTAACCGCGCCACGCGTCGTGCTGTCCAAGAACTCGTCCCCGTGCGGATCCCGGGCGCGGACGATATCAGATCGCGGGCGCCTGTAAACGGCTGCTCAGGTGTCGCGCGCGATGGGCCGTTCTGGATCGCGGATCCACTCGCTCCAGGAGCCGGCATAGAGCCGCCCGCCGGCGTGGCCTGCGACCTCGAGCGACAGCAATGCCTGACAGGCGGTCACGCCCGAGCCGCACATGCAGATGGGCCCGGATCCGCCGGCGAATCCGGCGCGCGCTCGCCACAATTCCGCGAGTTCAGCCTTTGAGCGGAACCGGCTTCTCTCGTCGAGATTGAGCAGGAATGGCAAGTTGACTGCGCCCGGGACATGCCCGGCGACGGTGTCGAGGGGTTCCACCTTGCCCGCGAAACGCTCAGCCCCGCGCACGTCCACCACTAGCTCACTGCGCCCAAGCGCCTCTGCAACACCGGATGCGTCACAAAGCATTTCCGGTCGCGGCCGCGCGACGAAGTGCCCTGGCCGGCGCATGACGCTCCCGTCCGAAACGGGATGCCCTTCCGCAAGCCAGGCGGCGTAACCGCCATCCAGCACTGCCACCGCGTCATGGCCGAGGTAGCGGAGCATCCACCAGAGTCGTGCGGCGTAGGCGCTGTTTCCGGCGTCGTAAGCGACAACTTGCGTACCGCTGGCCACGCCCCAGCGCGACAGCGTCGCCACGAATGCGTCGATCGGCGGCAATGGGTGACGGCCCGTCTTCGGCGTGACGGGCGCGGACAGATCGCGCTCGAGGTCAGCATGAATCGCCCCTGGAATATGCCCGGCTTGCCAGGCGCGCGCGCCCGCATCGCGGTCGCTGAGGTCAAAGCGACAGTCGACCACCATCCAGTCCAAATCGGCCAGCAGGCCGGCGAGTTCGCCTGCGGACACCAGAGTCGTATGCGGCAGTGATGCTGCGGCCGGAGGCAGGCTCTTTTTCATGCGTGCCTGACCGGCAGGCGCGCCGCAATGGCGAATGCGGCAATCGTGATCAAAGATCCTGCCATCGCAAACGCCATGTCCTTCTGCCCGTCCCACACATCCCCCTGGGTGCCAAGGTAGGCCTGGCCGAGATCGCCACCGAAGACGATCGCCGCGACCCATTCGATCATTTCGTAAATACCCGCGTGCGAGGCCATGAACAGGAACGGAAACAAGCAGGCCCAGGAGCGGGGATAGCGTCCGTAGTGAGCGAAGATTTCGACCGCGGCCGGCGCCACCAGCAGTCCATAGAGAAAATGCACCAGCCGGTCGAAGTGATTTCGCTCGAAACCCAGCAGATCATTGAGCGTCCCGCTCGTCAGCGCTTGGAACCACTCGTCGTAGGGCACCAGCGCATAGGTGTAATGCGCGCCGATGGCATGCAACGAAAAAAATGTGAACAGGCAGGTATAGGTCAAATTGCTGAAACGCAGGCGGCGCGCGGTCGTCACCAGGAGCGGAACGGCGATGAAGACCAGCATGTTTTCGAGCAGCCAGTCATCCCGATAGACTGGCGCGAGCGCGAGCGCCAGCCACAAAAGGCCAAACAGCGCCAGCAGCGTCAGCGGGTAACGCCACATCGAGATTGTTTTACGGTACATTCTGCGACCTTATGACCAAGCACACAGTCCATACCCATTTCCCCGGCCGCCTGATCTTCCTCGGCTTTGGCAGCATCGGCCAAGGCGTCCTGCCGCTGATCATGCGCCATGTCGGTGGCCTGACGGCCGACCGGATCACGATTGTCACTGCCGATGATGCGGGGCGCCAGGAGGCCGAGGAATTCGGCGTCCGTTTTGTGAACCACCCGTTGACACGGGAGAATTTCCGGCACGTGCTTGACCCGTTGGTCGGCCGCGGCGATTTTGTGCTGAACCTTTCGGTCGATGTCTCGAGCATCGCGCTCATCAAACTGTGCCACGAGAAGGGCGCACTGTACCTTGACACCTGCATCGAGCCCTGGCCCGGCGGTTACACCGACCCGAATATCCCGGCCAGCCGCCGCACGAACTATGCGCTGCGCGAGGAAGTGCTCGAGGTGCGCAAGTCCTATACGAATGGACCGACGGCCGTCATCACGCATGGTGCCAACCCGGGTCTGGTGTCGCATTTCGTCAAGCAGGCGCTCATCGACATCGCAACGGACACAGGCCATGACGCGCCCACACCTGCGACGCGCGAGGAATGGGCGAAACTTGCGATGGATCTCGGCATCAAGGTTATTCACATCGCGGAGCGCGATACCCAGGTATCGAGCCGCCCCAAGATGCCGGGCGAATTCGTCAACACCTGGTCGGTGGACGGATTCGTCAGCGAGGGCAGCCAACCCGCCGAGCTCGGCTGGGGCACGCACGAGCGGCATTTCCCACGCGATGGCCGGCAGCACGATTTCGGGCGCAAGAGCGCGATCTTCCTGATGCAACCCGGCTGCGCGACGCGCGTCCGTACTTGGACGCCTCGAGCGCAGGCATTCCACGGCTTCCTGATTACGCACGGTGAGGCGATCTCGATCTCGGATTACCTGAGCATGCGGCAGAACGACCGGGTGACTTACCGGCCGACCGTGCATTACGCCTATCACCCCGCCGACAACGCCGTGTTGTCGGTGCACGAGTTCTGCGGCCGCAATTATCACCAGCAGGAAGACAAGCGGATCATGATGGGCGACATCACCACCGGCATCGACGAACTGGGTGTGCTGCTCGCCGGGCACGCGAAGAACGCCTATTGGTACGGATCGCAGCTGTCGATCGATGAGGCCCGCGCGCTTGCTCCCTTCAATAGCGCGACCTCATTGCAAGTCACCGTCGCCGCGCTGTCGGGCATGATCTGGGCCATCGAGAATCCGGCCAAGGGCATCGTCGAGCCGGACGAAATCGATTTCCGCCGCAATCTCGAAATCTGCATGCCTTACCTCGGGCCGGTGATCGGCAAGTACACGGACTGGACTCCGCTCTTTGATCGCAGCCGGCTGTTCCCGGAGGATCTCGACGAAGGCGATCCCTGGCAGTTCAAGAATATCCGGGTCTGAACAGCGCTCCAGCCTATTGCTTGGGATTTCCAAGATCATGATCCACCGACAGGAGACCGTGAGGCCCAGATTCGCCTCAAACTGACGGCCATGGCTAGCTCGCCACAACTGGGGTTCAGCGATTACCTGGTCTTTATCGACGAAAGCGGAGACCACGGCTTGGCGAACGTGGACCCGAACTACCCGATATTTGCTTTGGCATGCTGCCTGATTTCGAAGACCGACTACGTGGACCGCATTACGCCGGCGCTGCAGCGTCTGAAGCTCGAATATTGGGGCCATGACGAGCAAGTGCTCCATGAGCACGAAATCAGGAAGCCCAACAAGGAATATGCGTTTCTCTTCGATCCGGCGCACCGCGCGGCGTT
>JANPCY010000556.1:0-3134 GCA_031431175.1 Steroidobacteraceae bacterium
CGGACCGACGCGACGCGACGCGAACCGGTCAGCAGTGCGGTCGAGTCCATCAGTTCGCGGCACCGCGGCGTGACGATGCCGACGAGTGCCTCCAGAAGCTCCACGCTGGTCGCCGAATAGGCGCGTACGCCACCCTGGCGCCAGAGTTGCTCCACCTGTGCCTGCACGTCGGCGCCGGGACGTGCGGGCTCGCGTGTATAGACTTCGGCGTACTGCACCTGGGCGCCGCGCGAGATCAGCGTGTCTCCGAGCAAATCGCGTCCACCGGCACCGCGCACGATCAGCACACGCTGACCACTCATGTGCGCAAGCTGCGGCATCGCGAGCAGCGCCTCGCTGTTTGCGCCATCGGCCGGCATCAGTGACACACGGTAACCGGCCGAGTTCAGCGCGGACGCAGTCGGCTGGGCCAGTGCCGCGAGTTTCAGGTCGCGCCGCTGCTCCAGCAGGTCCGCACCGAATCGGGCGGCATTGGCGCTGATAAAGATCACGAGATCGTAGCGATCCGCGGGCCCGATCGCGGCGCGCACCGCCGCGCGGTCCGCGCGCGGGCGGATCATGAGCGCGGGATAGCGCACCGGCGTTCCACCCTCGGCCTCGATGAGCTGGCACAAATTTTGTGCCTGATGCTCGGGCCTCGTCACCAGCACACCAATTCCAGTCAATCTTTCCATTTCAGTTCCCGCTGTCCATCGCGAGCGATTGCAGCAATGCTTCCGCGCCGGCGGCAAGCAGACGCTCGGCAAGCGCGGTACCGAGATCTCCCGCATCGCTTGCGGCACCCGCAATGCGATCTTCAAACACCTGGCTGCCATCCGGCGACCCGACCAGACCGCGCAGGTCGATCTGGTCGCCGGCAAGCATCGCATAGCCCGCGATCGGCGACTGGCAACTGCCACCGAGCCGCGCTGCGAACGCACGCTCCGCTGCGAGGCAGCGGCGCGTGGCTGCATGCTCGAGCGGCGCCAGCAGCGAGCGGACACGTGCGTCTGCGCCCTGGCATTCGATGCCGATCACACCCTGGCCAACAGCTGGCAGCATGCTCTCCGGTGCGAGTCGCTCGCGAATTCGTACACCCAGTCCCAGTCGATCGAGACCGGCGGTTGCGAGGATGATGGCCGCGAACTCGCCCTGATCCAGTTTTCGCAATCGCGTATCAACATTACCGCGCAGCACCGCGATTTCGAGATCGGGCCTCGTGCGCTTCAACTGGGATTGCCGGCGCAGGCTCGAGGTGCCGACGCACGCGCCCAGTGGCAACTCGGCAAACTTCGCATGAATATTGGAAACGAAGGCATCGCGTGGATCCGCGCGTTCGAGCACGGTCGCGATGACCATGGCGGCGGGGAGCACCGCGGGCACGTCCTTCATCGAATGTACGGCGATGTCCGCCTGGCCCGCGAGGATGGCGGCCTCAAGTTCCTTGATGAACAGGCCCTTGCCACCTGCGCTGGCGAGCGCCCGGTCCACGATGCGGTCGCCTTCCGTGACCATCGGCAGCAGGCGCACGGCGAGGCCCGGATGAGCCACCGTCAGGCGCGCAGCGACCTGTTCGGCCTGCCAAAGGGCAAGCCGGCTGCGCCGCGTCGCGATGCGTATTTCCGCGCTCAAGAGGCCATTGTGCCATGCGCTCGGAAGGCCGTAGGATGGCCCGATGATCAAGGTGTGGACGGCGGGATTTCTGGCATTGGCAGGCATGATCGGCGTGGCTATGGCCGATGACAATCGCCTGAGCGCGGGTGATTCAGTCACCCTGGATGAATACGTGCCGGGCAATGTCTATCTCGCGGCCGGTCGTGTGAATCTCGATGATCGCGTTGGCGGCAGCGCTTTCGTGACCGGCGGCGAAGTGGACATCGCGGGCTCGGTCGGGCGCAATCTTTACGCGGCTGGCGGCGACTTGCGCATCGGGGGCGAAGTCGAAGGCACTGTGCGCGCGGCCGGTGGCAAGGTCCGCGTTCCGCGCGGCGCCAGGCTCCGCAAAGATGTGACGCTTGCCGGCGGCAGCGTCGAGTTGGAAGGCGAGGTTGGCGAGGACCTGCAGGTATTCGGAGAATCCATCGTCATCAACGGCGTCATCGGCGGCGATCTCCAGCTTACCGGCGCGGACATCCGGATCGGACCCGACACGCGGGTTGCGGGCCGGCTCGAGTACCGGAGTGGCGGCGCGTTTGTCATCGACCCGCAGGCGCAAATCGCACAGGGCATCGAGGAACTCGACGCCAATGATCATGGTTGGCTCAGGAAATTCGGTCGCGGTACGACGCGTGTCGTCGGCGCGATGTTCTCGCTCGGAGTCCTGCTGCTGGGCGCACTCCTGATCCTGGGCCTGCCGGGCTTCAGCCGCGAGGCGGCCGCGACGATACGTCGCGAGTGGTGGCAAAGCGCCGGTGTCGGCTGCCTGATGCTGACCGGCGTGCCATGCGCGATCGTGATCCTGATGATCACCCTGATCGGCATCCCACTCGCACTGATGATGATCTTCGGTTACATCGTGCTGCTGATGCTCGGCTACGTGATCGCGGCGCTATTCGTCGGCGACCTGGCGCTCGAACGCCTCGGCGGGGAGCGGATCAAATCCGTTGGCTGGCGCGTGCTGTTCCTGCTGCTCGCGCTGATCGTTCTATCGATCGTGCGAAATTTGCCGCTGATTGGCGGACTCGCAGTGGCCTTGTTGTTTGTCGCCGGCACCGGCGCGTTCACGATGAGGAGCTGGAGAGGGTTCAGGCAAAGGGACGACGCGGTGGCGGCGTAGCTCCGCACCAGCGCTTAAGCAATCGTTATTCCTTCAGTTTCCTGATCACTTCCGCCGCGAGTCTCCGGCTGACCGCCAGCGTCCCTGCACCATTCCTCAGTCGCACGACCTGATGACCCTCGGCATCCTTTTCCAGTCCCTCGATGTGGGCGAGGGCAACCAGCGAATTGCGGTGTACGCGCACGAAGCTCGCGGCGAATTCGTCTTCCAGGTCCTTCAGTGGCTCCTCGATCAGCTCCTCGCCAGCGGTGTGCCGCAGCGTCGTGTACTTCAGCTCGGCGATGAAGCAGAGGATGGTCTCGACCGGTATGAGCTTCAATTCGTCGCGGGCGCGCACGGCGATGCGCGAGCGTGGTCCGCCGCCGGCACCGTCGGCGAT
>JANPCY010000557.1:0-2687 GCA_031431175.1 Steroidobacteraceae bacterium
CGACCCGGCACCAAACTACAAACTAATCTTCGGTAATCTGTCGGAAATCCACGCCCAGCGAGCGCAGCTTGCGGTAAAGGTGCGTGCGCTCCATGCCGACCCGCTTGGCGAGCAATCCGACCTTGCCATTGCACAGCATCAGCTGCTGCAGCAGGTAGGCACGCTCGAACTGCTCGCGCGCTTCGCGCAGCGGCAGTGCCAGCAGATCCTGCTTGACGAGTGGCTCGTCCGGGGCCCGCTGCAGCGCCAATTGCTGCTCGATCTCATCGAGCCCGATCTCTTCCGGGCCGCCGATGATCAGCGCGCGCTGCACGAGGTTGCGCAGCTCGCGCACATTGCCGGGCCATGGATAGTTACGCAGGCGATTCTGTGCCGCAACGCTGAAGCGACGCAGCGGCATGCCCTCCTCGTCGACCAGGCGATCTACGTAATGACGTAGCAGGTCCGGCACATCCTCCGCGTATTCGCGCAGCGGCGGCACGCGGATCGTAATGACCTCGAGATGCGCCAGCAGTTCGCGGCGCAGGCCGCTCGCCACGCCGTCGTGGCCGGGCTTTGCGGCCGCAGTGAGGCGCGCGCCCAACGGCACGCGACGACTGCCGCCCTCGTGCTGCCAGCTGCCTTGTTCCAGATCCGCGAGCAGCATCCGCTGAGTGGCGGCGGACAAGTCCTCGAGCCCGCCCAAAAACAACGTGCCGCCTTCCGATTGTTCATAGAGACCCTCCTCTATATTCCCTTCCGCCTCGACGCCGCGCAGCCGCGCGGCGGCGGTTGCATCGTCGAGACTCGCACAGCTCACGGCGATGAAGGGACCCGCGGCACGCGGGCTGAGCAAATGCAGATAGCGCGCGAATGCCTCGCGGCCAGTGCCGGCCTCGCCGATCAGCAGTACCGGGGCGTCATGAGCGGCGACCTGCTGCACCTGCTCGCGCAGGTGCTGCATCAGGCGACTCTTGCCGACCGGCGCGACCAGCGGCGGAATCAGCGTGCGCTGTGCCTGGCGGCGCCGGCGCCCGGCTTCGAGCGCGCGTTCGACCGTACGCAGCAGCTTCGCGATTGACAGCGGCTTCTCGACAAAATCGAATGCGCCGAGCCGCGTGGCCTCGACTGCGGTCTCAACCGTGCCGTGCCCGGACAGCATGACGACCGGGAACTTGAGCAAGTTCTTCTCAGACCACTCGCGCAGCAGCGTGATGCCGTCCATGTCCGGCATCCAGATGTCGAGCAGCACCAGGTCGGGCTGCTGGGACGCGCACACGCGCCGCGCGGTCGCGGCATCGGGCGCCACCTCGACTTCATAGCCCTCCTCCGCGAGTATTTCACCCAGCAGCCCGCGGATGTCCGCCTCGTCGTCGACGACGAGAATTCTTGACGAACTCATGCTCGCTCTCTCCTCGAAGCCGGCAATGTGATGCTGATTCGCGCGCCCCCTTCAGGCGCGTTATCCAGCTCGACCTGACCGCCATGCTCCTCGACGATGCGCCGGACGATTGCAAGACCGAGCCCGGTTCCCTTCGGCTTGCTGGTTACATAGGGATCGAAGGCCTGTTCGATCAGGCCGGCCGGGAATCCGGGCCCATTGTCGATCACGGTCAGCACGATCTGGTCACCAGCGCGCTTCGTCTCGATCATGATGACAGGATTATCCCGCCCGTCGAGCGCCTCGACCGAATTGGTCAGCAGATTGTTCAGGAGCTGCCGGATCCGGCCCGGATCCGCCTCCAGCATCGCCGCGCGCGGGTCCAGCGCCAGGCCGAATGCGACACGCGGATCCTGCGCGTGATAAAGGTCCGAGACCTGACGGATCAGCGCATTCACGTCAAATTCGCTCAACCGCATTTCAGGCGCTTTCGCGTACTCACTGAAGGCGGCCACCATCTGCTTCATCGCCTCGACCTGCTGCACGATCGTCTGGGTCGAGCGGTCCAGCAGCTCCGCGTCTGCCGGCTCGAGGCCCTTGAACAGCTTGCGCCGCATACGCTCGGCCGAAAGCTGGATCGGCGTCAGCGGGTTCCTGATCTCGTGCGCGAGGCGGCGCGCGACTTCGCCCCAAGCGGCCTGGCGCTGCGCCTGCAGTAACTGGGTGACTTCGTCGAACACGAGCACCAGACCGCCACTGACCGCGGCATCTCCTGGTAGCGCCGTGCAGGCGCAGACCAGTTCGCGCCGGCCGGCGTCGCTTTTCAGCGTTACCTGTTCGCGCCATTCGCTTTCTCCGGCATCGAGATGCCGCTGCAGCGTGGCGTGCAGCTGTCCGAGCAGCGGGTGGCCGGCGGCGAGTTCCGCGAGCGGCTGGCCGACCGCCGGGTCGAAATCGACGCCGAGGATATTGCCGGCCGCGTGATTGGCCACGCGCACCCGCAGGTCCGGTTCCAGCGAAATCACGCCGCTCGTCAGGCGCGCGAGAATCACCGCAAGCGCAGCGCTCTCGCTCTCCACAGCGGCCTTGCTGCGCTCGGCCTCTTCACGCGCCCGCGCAAGCTTCTTGGTCATGTCATTGAACGAGGTGACGAGATAGCCGATCTCGTCGTGCGACGGCATCGACAAACGCGTATCGAAATCGCCCTTCGCGACCGCGCGCGTTCCGGCAATCAGGTCCTGCACCGGCCGTACCAGACGCTCTGAGAAATAAAGGGCGCCGTACAACGCCGCCAGCAAGGCCATCAACAGCACGAGCGACAGCGTCA
>JANPCY010000558.1:0-3549 GCA_031431175.1 Steroidobacteraceae bacterium
CACTTGCGCGTGTGCTGGGCCTTTCGTTCCAGCGCATCCAGTTCACCAGCGACCTTTTGCCGGCCGACGTGATCGGCGTCTCCGTCTACGACCGCGGCAGCGGCCGATTCGTGTTCCACCGCGGCCCTGTATTCGCGCAACTCGTGATGGCCGACGAAGTCAATCGCGCGACACCGAAGGCCCAGAGCGCGCTGCTCGAGGCCATGGAAGAGCGCCAGGTCACGGTTGACGGCGAGACTCACCTGTTGCCGGAGCCGTTCTTCGTCGTCGCGACACAGAATCCGTCATTCCAGGTCGGCACTTTCCCGCTGCCGGAGTCGCAGATCGACCGATTCCTGATGCGCATCGAGCTTGGCTATCCCGCAGCCGGCCATGAACGGCAATTGCTGCGTGGCCGCGACCGCCGCGACCTGCTCGCCGAACTGCCGGCCGTACTTGATCCCACCGTCATCCAGTCGCTGCAGCGCCGGATCCCCGAGCTGCATGCCAGCGACGCGCTCCTTGATTATGTGCAGGCACTGGCGCGCGCATCGCGTGACAGCGGCCAGCACCAGGCGGGACTGTCACCGCGCGCGGTGATTTCGCTGCTGCGCGCCGCGCAGGCCTGGGCATTCCTGCATGCCCACGCCGGCGTGCTGCCGGAAGACCTGCAAGCCGTGCTGGCGGCCGTGGTCGGACATCGTCTGCGGCCGCGCGACGCCCAGGATGCGCGCCGTCCGCTCGAGATGGCGGCAGCCCTGCTGAAATCGGTACCGATACCCTGACAGATGCCGCGGGCGTACCGCATGCGGTTGACTGGAATTTTCACGCGGCGGGTGCAGAACTGGATCCGGCGCCGCCAGGGGACGGACCGCGGCCCGGTGACCTTGCAGCGTGGCCGTATCTATATCCTGCCGACCAGTCTCGGCTTCGCCTTCGGACTGCTGCTGCTGGCGATGCTGCTGGGCTCGCTGAACTACGCCAACAACCTGGGTCTCGGTCTCACATTCCTGCTGGCATCGCTCGCGCTGGTGACGATGCAGGCCTGCCACCGCAATCTCGAGACCCTGATCGCGAGCGAGGCCGGCACGGAGCCGCCATTTGCTGGCCAGGATGCGATCTTTCAGCTCGCACTCACAAACCCCGGTGGCGCGGCCCGCTGCGATCTCGAAGCGACGACCGCAGCGCGGGCTGGCGACCCGGTGTCGATCCCGGCCGGAGGCGAAGCGACTGTGAATCTCCGGGTTGCGACCCGGCGTCGCGGCTGGGTAGTGCTCGACCGCGTCGAGATCGCGACACGATTTCCCTATGGCATGTTCCGCGCCTGGGCAGTGCTGCATCCGGGCCGGCGCTGCCTCGTGTATCCGCGTCCTGCCGATGCCGCGCCGCCACCGCCTGCGGCGCCTGGTTTGGGCGGCGCTGGGGCGACGCGGCGCGGTGACGACGATTTTGCCGGCCTGAAGGATTATCACCCCGGCGATCCACCGCGACACATCGCCTGGAAGGCGTACGCAAAGGGCGGCGAGCTGCTGGTAAAGGAATTCAGCGGCGCCGCGGAACCAGTGCCGATCTTCGACCTGGAACAGGCGCCTGGCGCGGAGCTCGAATCGCGGCTGTCGGTGATGGCACGCTGGATCGTGGACGCAGAGGCGCGCGGTGAGCCATTCGGGCTGCGCCTGCCGGGTCTCGAGATTCCGCCGCAGCCCGGCCTGCAGCAGCGTCGCCGCTGCCTGGCCGCCCTCGCGGAATACCAGGCCGCGGAGCCCATCGATGCTTGAGCCGGGCGAAAAATTCCGGCGCCTGGGCTGGACCATGGCCGGCCTGGTCGCTGCGCTCGTGCCCCACATGCCGCATCAGCGGATCTGGGTCACCGGATTCGTGCTGGCGGTCTGTGTCTGGCGGCTGCTGGCCGAGCGCCGCGGCTGGCGGCTGCCGGGCGCCGTGCTGCGCACGGTGATTGCACTCGGCGCCACCGCAGGCGTGTTCGCAAGCCACTCGACAATCATGGGTCTTGACGGTGGCACGGCACTGCTGGCGTTGATGGCAGCGCTCAAGTTGCTCGAGACCCGCGCAGCGCGCGATCACGTCGTACTGATCTTCATCGGCTGGTTCCTGTGCCTGGCGGCCTTCCTGTATGCACAGGACATCCTGACCGTCGCCTGCGTCGTGCCGACTGTCTGGCTGCTGGCGGCGGCGCTGCTCGAAGTTGCGCGCCGTGGCCAGGGTCTGGCGCCCGCCCCATTCCGCACGACCGGCGCAATGCTGCTGAAGGCGTTGCCACTCGCGCTCGTGATGTTTCTGTTTTTTCCGCGCATCGCGGGCAACTTCTGGGGCGCACCTTCGAGCGAGCGTGCGCTGAGCGGACTGACGGATGAGATGTCGCCTGGCGATATCTCCGACCTGACGCTGAATGACACGGTTGCATTCCGGGTGCGCTTCAAGGGTCAGCCGCCGCCGCCCCCGGATCGCTACTGGCGCGGCCCGGTGCTGATCGAGTTCGACGGCTACACCTGGACGCGTGGCGACAACCAGTTTTATTTCCAGCCACGCGTGCGTCACCTCGGAGCGCCTGTCGACTACACCGTCACGCTCGAGCCGACTGGCCAGCGGATGCTGTTTGCGCTCGACATGGTCGAGCAATGGCCGGCAGCAATGGCGCAGCAGACCTGGGACTACCAGCTGCGCACCAGGAACCCCGTCAATTCAGTGCTGCAATACGATGCGCGCTCCTATCCGCGTTATCAGGCCGGAGCGCAGCTCTCGCCGGCGCTTCGCAATCTGCACCTGCAATTGGCGCCGGGCCGCAACCCGCGCACGATCCGCCTCGCCCAGAGCATGCGCGCGGCCGCGGGCAGCGAGCGCGAGTTCACCCGATCGGTGCTCGCGCTGTTCCGCGATCAGGAATTCTACTACACGCTGACTCCGCCCGGTCTCGAGCGCGATTCGGTCGATGACTTCCTGTTTAACACGCGCCGCGGCTTCTGTGGGCACTTTGCCTCTGCTTTCACGATGATGATGCGCGCCGCCGGCATTCCGGCCAGGGTCGTCGGCGGCTACCAGGGCGGCGACTGGAATCCGATCGGCGGCTATCTGATCCTGCGCCAGTCGCATGCGCATGCCTGGTCGGAGATCTGGCTTCCCGATTCCGGCTGGACCCGCATCGACCCGACTGCCGCGGTCGCGCCGGAACGTATCGAGCGCGGGCTCGAAGCCGCACTATCCGCCGACGAATTGTTGCTGGTCGGCCTGCGGCGCGACTTCGGGCTGCTGTGGCAGGCCGGCATGATCTGGGACAACGTCAATGCGCGCTGGAACGACTGGGTGGTGCAGTTCAACCGCATACAGCAGCAGGAACTGCTGCGCTCTCTCGGTTTCGACGACCCCGACTGGCAGGACCTGGCACTCGTTCTGGGTCTCGGGCTCGCCGTGGCGCTTGCATTGCTTTCTGGCTGGCTGGCCTGGGAATTCCGGCCGCGACCGGCGGATCCCGCGACCGCCACTTACCGGCGTTTCGTGCGACGGCTCGCGCGCCGGGGCGTCGAACGCGCGCCGCACGAGGCGCCGCGCGAC
>JANPCY010000559.1:0-4902 GCA_031431175.1 Steroidobacteraceae bacterium
GCTGGCGCTGGCGGGCGTGGTGCTCGGCATCGCGGCCGCCCATGCGGCGCTCGCGTCAGCGACGCAGCTGCTTGCGAGCCGTTTCGGCCTGTTCATGGAAACGGGCGGCCCCGGCGTTTACGATCTGCTGCTGGCGGGAGCGGTGGTTGGCGCCGCGCTTTTGGCAGGCCTGGTGCCTGCCTGGCTCGCCTATCGCAACTCCCTGGCCGACGGACTGACCATTCGCGCATGAAGCAAGCCCTTATTCGCCTGGTGCCAACGGCGCTGCTCGCGTGCGGACTCGCGCTTCCGGCCTTTGCCGCGGCACTGCAGATCGACTGGATCGAGCTAATGCCGGCCGATCGGCGCGCGACTTTCGATCCGGCGCCGCCGCCGCCGGCGCACGACTACCTGACCGGCGAGGCGGGCGGCCTGGCCGCCCAGCAGCCGCTCGACTTCAGCGTCAACATGGACCTCGAGGGCCAGGAGATCAGGATTCCGGGTTTCGTCGTGCCGCTCGAACTGGATGAAGAGGGTAATGTCACCGAGTTTTTCCTGGTGCCGTATTTCGGCGCGTGCATCCACGTGCCGCCGCCGCCGCCAAACCAGATGCTTTACGTGAAAATGAAACAGGGCATCAAGCTCGATTCGATGTATTCGGCCTACTGGATCACCGGAAAGTTGTCGGCCAAGACCCGCACGACGCGCCTGGGCGCCGCCGCCTATACACTCGCAGGCGCGGCTTACGAGGAGTACAAATTTTGAATGACAGCAGCACGAGGCGCGGACTCTACCCGCCGGTCGAGCCGCGCCACCAGGGTCATCTGGCCGTCGGCCACGGTCACGAGATCTACTGGGAGGAATGCGGCAATCCTGCGGGCAAGCCGGCGGTCTTCCTGCACGGCGGCCCGGGCGCCGGCTGCGACACGCGCGCGCGCCGGTTCTTCGATCCCGCGCGCTATCGCATCATCCTCTTCGACCAGCGCGGCTGCGGCCGCAGCCGGCCGCATGCAAGTCTCGAGCACAACACGACCTGGGACCTGGTCGCCGACACGGAGCGGCTGCGCGAGCACCTCGGCATTCAACGCTGGCAGGTGTTCGGCGGATCCTGGGGCTCGACGCTCGCGCTTGCCTATGCGGAAGCACACCCCGCGCGCGTCTCGGAACTCGTGTTGCGCGGGATTTTCCTGCTGCGCAAGAGCGAGCTCGACTGGTTCTACCAGCAGGGTGCCGGTGCGCTGTTCCCGGATCGCTGGGAAAGCTACATCGCTGCGATCCCGGCAGCCGAGCGCGGCGAGTTGATGCATGCATTTCATCGCCGCCTGACCGGAACGGACCGCGCCGCGGCCATCGCCGCTGCGCGCGCGTGGGCAGTCTGGGAAGGCTCGACCAGCTTCCTGCTGACCGATGACGACAATGTCCGCAAATGGGGCGAAGACGAGTTCGCACTCGCGGTCGCGCGCATCGAGTGCCACTACTTCGTCAATGGCGGCTTCCTGCGCGGAGAGAACCAGCTGCTGGACGACGTCGGCCGGATCCGCCATATCCCGGCCGTGATCGTGCAGGGCCGTTATGACGTCGTCTGCCCGCTGATGACGGCCTGGGACCTGCATCGCGCCTGGCCCGAGGCGGATTTCCGTGTCGTCGCTGACGCCGGGCATTCGGCCTTCGAGACCGGCATCACCGACGAGCTGGTGCGCGCGACCGACCGATTCGCAGGCTGAGCACGGCGCGGATTCAGCACTCCGGCACGTTGACCGCGAGCCCTCCCTGCGAAGTCTCCTTGTAGATCGACGACATGTCGTGGCCGGTCTGGCGCATCGTCGCGATGACCTGGTCGAGCGAGACCTTGTGCGATCCATCGCCGCGCAATGCCAGGCGCGAGGCATTGATGGCCTTGACGGCGCCCATCGCGTTCCTTTCGATGCAGGGAATCTGGACGAGCCCCGCGATCGGATCGCAGGTCAGGCCGAGGTTGTGCTCCATGCCGATCTCCGCGGCGTTCTCGACCTGCTCGTTCGAGCCCCCAAGTGCCGCCACCAGGCCACCGGCCGCCATCGAGCAGGCCACGCCGACTTCGCCCTGACAACCCATCTCGGCCCCGGAAATGGACGCATTGCGTTTGTACAGCAGGCCGATCGCGCCGGCCGCCAGCAGGAACCGGCGCACGCCCGCTTCGTCGCCGCCCCGACACAACTTCGCGTAGTAATGCAGCACCGCGGGCACGATACCGGCCGCACCATTGGTCGGTGCCGTGACGACCTGGCCGCCTGCCGCGTTCTCCTCATTGACGGCGAGCGCCCAGGCATTGACCCATTCCATCGCGTCGACGAGTCCACCGGGCGCCTCGGCCAGCAGCATGCGCTGCAGGCGCGGCGCGCGACGCGGCACTTTCAGCACGCCGGGCAGGATTCCTTCGGCCGCAAATCCGCGCTGCACGCAGGCCTGCATGACGTTCCAGATCCGCGTGAGCCCTGCTTCAATCTCGGCCGGTTTGCGCAATGCGCGTTCGTTCTCGAGCATCAATCCATCGATCGTGAGCCCCGCTTCGCGGCAGCGCACCAGCAGTTCATCGGCGTTGGCGAATGGCAGTGGCGGCTTGGGCACGTCGCCACCTGCGGATACTTCCTGGTCGCCGGCGCGCTGCACGGCGCCACCGCCGATCGAATACATCTCTTCGCTGAGCAGCGTGCCGCCATCGGCATCGCGGGCCGTGAAACGCATGCCATTGGAATGGCCCGGCAGCTTCTGGTCGCGCAGGAACAGCAGATTCATCGGCTCGTCGAAGGCGATTTCGTGCCGGCCCAGTAGCCTTAGCCGGCCGCTGTCGCGAATGCGCGCCAGGGTCGGCTCCATGATCGCCGGATCGAAACCCGCCGGATCGTTTCCCTCGAGGCCCAACAGTACGGCGCGATCGGTGCAATGCCCGAGACCCGTCAGTGCCAGCGAACCGTAGAGCTGCGCGAAGACCTCGGTCGTGCGGTCAAGCAGATTGCCCGCCGCCAGGTCCTGCACAAACATCCGCGCAGCCAGCATCGGACCCATCGTGTGCGACGACGAAGGTCCGATACCGACCTTGAAGACATCGAATACCGAAAGATTCATAGCGCCGCCAGCCGCCGCAGCATCAGGCCGGCCAATTCGTCAGCCAGCGCCGCCCGCAGCGACTGCTCTTCATGTTCCTTGGCGAGCACAGCCGTTTCGTCGTAGCCGAAATCGCGAGTCAGCGTCACCTGCTGGCGCGCGAGCAGTTCACCGCCGCCGGCGCTGACCGAGTACTCCACCGTGTAGTAGACCTCGAACTCGCTCGGCGTGTTGCGCGCCGAAACCGACAGCAGCTCGCGACCGGTCTCGTCCTTGTGCAGGTGGATCACTGCGCTCGCGGTCGCCGGGTCGGTCGCGAGTTTCGCGCCTGCAGCGCGCAGTCGTGCCTCAAGTGCCGCATGGAGCGGCGTGTAACGGTCGCCGGTCTCGAGGTAGGGCGTCCCGAGCGCGGCTGGAAGCGGTGCCTGGCCGCGCAAATGGAAGCCGCAGCCCGACATCAGTGTCATCCAGCCGACCGAGAGACATAGAAGTGACTGGCGCATCACACCACCACGTTGACGAGCTTGCCGGGGACGTAGACCAGCTTGCGCACCGGCTGGCCGGCGACAAAACGCGCGACGCCAGGATCCGCGAGCGCGGCTGCGCGTGCGGTCGCCTCGTCGGCATCGGCGGGCACCGGCACGCGCCCACGCAGCCTGCCATTGACTTGCACGACGATTTCCACCGTGTCCAGCGCAAGCGCGCGAGTGTCGGGCTCGGGCCAGGCCTCGTCGACCACTGCTGTTGCATGACCCAGCGCGCGCCAGAGCGCATGCGCCGCATGCGGCACAAACGGCGACAGCATCAGCACGACGAGCTCCAGCGCCTCTTGCATCACGGCGCGGCCCTGCGGCGAGCTGTCGGTGAATCGCACAAGCGAATTCAGCAATTCCATGACCGCAGCTATCGCCGTATTGAATGTCCGGCGCCTGCCGATGTCGTCGCCGACCTTGGCGAGCGTCTGGTGCACTTGACGCCGTAATTCGCGCTGCGCGGGATCGAGTGCCGCCACATCAGGCGCCGCCGCGGGGCCTGCCTGCACATGCGTGTGTACGATCTTCCAGAGCCGCTTCATGAACCGAAAGGCGCCCTCGACTCCCTCGTCGGACCATTCAAGAGTGTGCTCCGGCGGCGCCGCGAACATCATGAAGAGCCGGGCCGTGTCCGCGCCGTAGCGATCGACGAGCTGCTGCGGATCCACGCCATTGCGGCGCGACTTCGACATCGTGCCGATGCCGCCGTACTCGACCGGCTGGCCGTCGGCTTTCAACACGCCTGCCTTGCGTTCGCCATCGGCGCGCGATTCGACCGCAGCCGGGTCGTGGTAGACGATGCGGCCCGTGGCGGGCTTCCGGAACCAGATCTCGTTCAGCACCATGCCCTGGGTCAGCAATCGCTCGAATGGCTCGTCGACGCGGACCAGGCCGCAGTCGCGCATCACGCGGGTCCAGAATCGCGAGTAGAGCAGGTGCAGGATCGCGTGCTCGATGCCACCGATGTACTGGTCCACCGGAAGCCAGTAGGCAGCCCGCTCATCCACCATCGCGTGCGCATTGCCCGCGCTCGCGTAGCGGAAAAAATACCAGGACGAGTCCACAAATGTGTCCATCGTGTCGGTCTCGCGCCGCGCAGGCGCTCCGCACTTCGGGCAGCGGCATTCAAAGAAGGACGGCGTCTTCGCGAGCGGATTACCGGAACCATCCGGCACCAGGTCCTCTGGCAGCCGCACCGGCAGCTGATCATCGGGCACGGTTACGTCGCCGCAGGCCGGACAATGGATGATCGGAATCGGGCAACCCCAGTAGCGCTGGCGTGAAATGCCCCAATCGCGCAGCCGCC
>JANPCY010000560.1:0-5722 GCA_031431175.1 Steroidobacteraceae bacterium
CCGCAGCCATCCAGCGCGACCGGCTGGGATCTGCGCGGGCAATCGCTGCACGCTACGGCGGCGTCTGTGTGCTGAAGGGCGCCGGCACGCTCGTCGTTGCAGAAGACTCTCTGCCCTGGGTTTGTGATCGCGGCAATCCAGGCATGGCAACTGCCGGTGCCGGCGACGTACTCACTGGAATAATTGCAGCGCTCGTCGCCGGCGGTTGCGATCTGGAACGAGCCGCAGCGGCCGGTGTATTGCTGCACGCGCGCGCCGGCGACCGGGCTGCGCTTGCCGGCGAACGCGGGCTGGTCGCTTCTGACCTGATTGCGCAATTGCAGGCCGTCGTGAACCCGCCATGGAACTGAGCCCGCCCGATGAGGCGGCCATGTTGCGACTTGGCGCTGCGCTTGCGGACAGCCTGCCCGATTTGCGAAGTGGCAGTCTGCTGCTGGCGTTGCAGGGCGAACTCGGGACCGGCAAGACCACGCTGGCGCGCGGCCTGCTGTGCGCGCTCGGCGTCGTGGGCCCGATCCGCAGCCCGACATTCACGCTCGTGGAACCGTATGAGACGAAAATGGGCACGATTCATCATCTCGATCTCTATCGTCTGCAGGGCGTGCCGGCGGAACTCGATGCCCTGGGTTATCGGGACTATCGCGGCATGCCGGGTCTCGTGATTGTGGAATGGCCGGAGCGGGGCGGAACGGCACTCGGGCCCGTCGATCTCAGGATCACGATCGAACATCGGCCCATGGGTCGGGGGATTTGCATCACTGCGGCGACGGATGCAGGGCGGGCATGGCAGGGCGCTTTAAGATATGATTGTATCTAGCTGAAATACTTGAATTAAAATGTTTCTGTCGCTAGAGTAGCGCGAACTTCGTCCGACCAGAGTCGTCATGCGGTCATTGCACTGGATTAACACCGGCGCGCTGATGGTCGCTTCGTTGCTGGCCACTTCGTCGCTCGTCACTCCGTCGCAAGCCGCGGCGGCGGATCTGCACGAGATCCGTCTGTGGGCCAGCCCGGACTCGACCCGCGTCGTGCTCGACCTCTCGGCACCGGTCAGCTATTCGGTATTCGCGCTGTCGAACCCGGAGCGCATCGTCATCGACCTCGAAAAGGTGGGCGCGGATGCGGCGCAACTGCCCGCGGCAGTGGTCGGCGTCGTCAGCGGCGTGCGGGTCGCCCCTCGCGATCACGGTGGGCTGCGGGTGGTGCTCGATCTGACGACCAGGGTTGAGCCGAAGAGTTTCCTGACTCCGCCAAACGAAACCTACGGCCACCGGCTGGTCGTCGACCTGGGTCTGGACCGGTCGCTGCACCCGGTCAAGGTTGCGAATGACGGCAGCGGACAGCGCGATGTCGTGGTTGCGATTGACGCAGGCCATGGCGGCGAGGATCCGGGTGCGATCGGCAAGGCCGGCACGCGCGAGAAGGACGTGGCACTTGCGGTCGCCCGCCGGCTCGCCGATCGAATCAATGCCGAGCCTGGCATGCGCGCCGTGCTGACGCGCACCGGCGATTACTTCGTGCCATTTCGCGAGCGCATCCGCCGCGCGCGCGTGCAGCAGGCGGACTTGTTCGTGTCCGTGCATGCCGATGCTTTCGTCAATCGTTCGGTGCACGGCTCTTCCGTGTATGTGCTGTCGACGCGCCGCGCGAGCAGCGAGGCCGCACGCTGGCTGGCCGATCGCGAGAACGCGGCCGACCTGATCGGCGGCGTGTCGCTGGACGACAAGAGCGATGTGCTGGCGTCGGTGCTGCTTGATCTTTCGCAGAACGCATCGATCAGCGCGAGCCGTGAAGCGGCCACCCAGGTGCTCGAGGAACTGGATCGAGTTGGCCAGCTCAAGAAGAGCGAGGTGCAGCACGCGAGCCTGATCGTGCTGACCTCACCCGACGTTCCGTCGATGCTGGTCGAGACTGCCTACATTTCGAATCCGGAAGAAGAGCGGCGACTGCGCGATCCGAATCACCAGACAGAGCTCGCGGGCGCGATACACGCAGGCCTGCGACGTTACTTCCACGAAAATCCGCCACCTGGCACGCGAATTGCGACGCTGGCAGCCCGCGAGCGCGGGCAGGCCATGCGGCACGTCGTTTCACCCGGTGAAACGCTGGTCGATATCGCCGCGCGCTACGCCGTGAGCCAGGATGCGCTGCGCCGCCAGAACCGGCTCGATGGCAGCCAGCTGACGGCCGGAACCATCCTCGAAATACCGGTTTCCGGCACCTGATCCGCGCCGTTCGGCGCTGCTAGACTGGCGTGCCCGCCGGGCGCGCCATGCCGATCCAGATCCTCGCAGACCCGCTCATCGACCAGATCGCCGCCGGCGAGGTCATCGAACGCCCTGCGTCGGTCGCGAAGGAGCTGATCGAAAACGCGCTCGATGCCGGGGCGCGCCATATCGCGATCGATGTGGAGCGCGGCGGCATCGGGCTGTTGCGCGTGCGCGACGATGGCGTGGGCATGGAGTCAGGCGAGCTGCCACTTGCGCTCGCACGCCATGCGACCAGCAAGATCGCATCGCTCGACGATCTTGAGCACGTAATGACGCTCGGCTTTCGCGGCGAGGCGCTGCCATCGATCGCTTCGGTATCGCGGTTCCGGATGGCGTCACGGACTGCTGCCGCAAGTAGCGGCGCCGAAATCGAGTCGGCGAACGGCCGCGTGGCCCGCCCACGGCCTGCGGCACATCCTGCGGGCACCACGGTCGAGATCCGCGATCTGTTTCACAAGGTTCCTGCGCGGCGCAAGTTCCTGCGCGCCGAAGCGACCGAATTCCAGCACGTGCTGCGCACCGTCACGCGCCTCGCGCTGTCGCGATTCGATGTGGCCTTTACGCTGACGCACAACCGCAGGGAGCAATTCGCATTACCGGTCGCCGGGAGCCGGCTCGAGCAGGAGACACGCATCGCGCGGCTGGTTGGAGCGGATTTCATTGCGAACTCGCTGCATGTGGAGCACGTACATCAGGGCCTGAGGCTGGAGGGCTGGATCGGATTGCCTTCGCAGGCGCGCGCGCAGGCGGACCGCCAGTACCTGTTCGTCAATGGCCGCATGGTGCGTGACCGGCTGCTCGGGAATGCCGCGCGGCTCGGTTACCAGGACGTCATGTACGGCGGCCGCCATCCGGCCTGGCTCCTGTACCTGACGCTCGATCCCGTGCAGGTCGACGTCAACGCCCATCCGCAAAAGCTCGAGGTGAGGTTCCGCGACAGTCGCGGCGTGCACGACTTCGTGTTTCGGACATTGGAGCGCGCCCTGGCTTCCACGCGCGCGGCTGCTTCCGGTGCGCCGCCGGTGGCGGCGGCCGGGCTTGTCGGTGGCGCCGCGCACTACGCGCCAGGCCTGCTGCGGCTCGGTGAACCGCCGCCTGCGGACTATGGTGCGCGGGGATCTACGCCGCAGTCGCCCGACGGCCGTGAACCGGCTCCCGAAGCGGCTGGCGCACCACTGGGCCATGCCGTGGCCCAGCTTCATGGCATCTACATCGTGGCGCAGACGATCGATGGCATCGTGCTCGTGGACATGCATGCGGCGCACGAACGAATTCTCTATGAGCGCCTGAAGGCGGCTGTCGATTCGGGTCACGGAGCGCGCCAGCCGCTGCTGGTACCGGCTATCGTCGAGTGCACGGAGGCGGATGCGGAACTGGCGATGCAGCACCGCGATGAACTCGCTGCAGCGGGATTCGTCGTGGACCGCGTCGGGCCCGGTACGCTCGCCATCCGCGAGGTCCCGATAGTGCTTGCGGGGCAGGACATCGCCGCGGTATTGCGCGACGCGCTGGCTGATCTCGGTCAGCATGGCGCGACTCACCGCATCGCCGAGCGCCAGAACGAGCTGCTGGCGAATATCGCCTGCCGTAGCGCCGTGCGTGCGCATCGAATGTTGTCGATTGACGAAATGAATGCGCTGCTGCGCGACATGGAGCGCACCGAGCGCTCCGGGCAGTGCAGCCACGGGCGCCCCACCTGGACGCGCGTGACAATCGCCGAACTCGACCGGCTGTTTCTGCGCGGGCGCTGATGCAGGGGCAACCGGCGATCCTGCTGATGGGCCCGACCGGCGCCGGCAAGACCGAGCTTGCGGCGCAACTGGTCGCAGAGCTGCCACTCGAAATCATCAGCGTCGACTCGGCGATGGTCTTCCGCGTGCTAGACATCGGCACGGCCAAGCCTGGCCCAGAACTTCTTGCGCGCGCTCCCCATCAGCTGATTGACCTGATTGACCCGACCGAGAGCTACTCGGCGGCGCGCTTCGTCGTCGATGCGAACCGCGTCATGGGCGAGATCCGCGCGCGTGGCAGGGTGCCACTGCTGGTCGGTGGCACGATGCTCTACTTCCGCGCCTTGCAGTCCGGACTGGCGGCGTTGCCGCCGGCGGACGCGACCGTGCGCCAGCGGCTCGAAGAGCGTGCAGCCCAGCTTGGTTGGCAGGCACTGCATGCGGAATTGCAGCGTCTCGATCCGGTTGCGGCCGGGCGCATCCGCCCTGCCGACCGGCAGCGCATCCAGCGCGCGCTGGAGGTGATCGAGCTGACCGGCAGACCGATCTCGTCGCAGCAACGCGAAGACCTGCGCCGTGCATCGCGTGTCTCCGATCTGCGCCTGGTACTGGCGCCGGCGGATCGCAGTGTGCTCGGTGAACAGCTGGCATTGCGATTTCACGCGATGATGAATTGCGGCCTGCTGGACGAAGTCCGGCGGCTATACCAGCGTGGCGATCTGCATGCGGGAATGCCGGTGCTGCGTCTGATCGGCTACCGCCAGCTATGGGCGCATCTGGAGGGCCGCATGACACTGGACGAGGCCGTTTCGCGCGCAATCATCGCGACCCGCCAGCTCGCTCGCCGGCAACTGACCTGGTTACGGGCCGAGCCCGATGCGGAGTGGTTCGATTCATCGGATCCGGGCTTGTTCGGCCGGGTGTCCGCCCGCATTAACGGCTGGCAGGCCGCTCACTGAGAATCGTTCCAAGTCTGGTGCTAGACTCCAAGGCTTGCGGGCCACGCCATTTGCGTTTGACATATGCCCGAAGCGAGTATGGTGGAGCCGCCGGAACCCCAGAGAGCGGCCGCAAAGTACGAGAAAAAACAAGGAGATACCATGGCCAGAGGTCAATCATTGCAGGATCCGTTCCTGAACGCGCTGCGTAAGGAGCGGGTGCCGGTTTCCGTTTATCTGGTCAATGGCATCAAGCTTCAGGGCCAGATCGACTCCTTCGACCAGTTTGTCGTACTGCTGAAGAATTCGGTCAGCCAGATGGTCTACAAGCACGCGATTTCGACCGTGGTGCCGGCGCGCAATGTGCGCCTGCCAGCGGTCGAGGGAGCCGATGAGGAACCCGCCAAGGAGGCGGAGCCCAGTTGATCGGAGACCCGTTGCGGCCACCGGTGGGACCAGTTGTTCGAACGACCTGAGCGGGGCGAACGCGCGATTCTCGTGCGTATCGGGCTGGGCGCGCCGATCGGCACCGATGAGCTTGCGGAATTCGATGCGCTGGCGCGCTCGGCAGGTGCGGTGCCGGTCGAAACGATTTCCGGTGCACGGCGCGTGCCGGACTCGAAATTCTTCGTGGGCAGCGGCAAGGCCGAGGAGATTCGCGCGCGTGTCGCCGCGACCGATGCCGAACTGGTGCTGATCGATCATGGTCTGTCGCCGAGCCAGGAACGCAATCTCGAACAGCTGATCGGCCGCCGCGTGCTGGATCGCACCGGTCTGATCCTCG
>JANPCY010000561.1:0-2843 GCA_031431175.1 Steroidobacteraceae bacterium
CGCTCATGCGCCGGAACACTGAGGCTTCCTGCGGCAGGTAACCGAGACCAAGGCGTGCGCGGGCGTGCATCGGGAGGCGCGTGATGTCCTCGCCGTCGAGCTCGATGCGCCCGCCGTCGCAGGGCACGAGACCGACGATCATGTAGAACGCCGTGGTCTTGCCGGCGCCATTGGGCCCGAGCAGGCCCACGACCTCACCGCTTTCGATCTGCAGCGAAAGCGAGCACACGACCTGACGTTTCCGGTAGCTTTTTTCGAGACCGGTGGCGGTTAGCAGGCTCATTCGCGTTCTTTCGGCGCGGATGTGGGCGCAGGCACCGGCTCGGGCTCGTGTGGCTGGATCGTGATGACCACCTGCTCGCGCGAAATCACGCGCTGATTCTCGGTACTGTAGACCAGTGTCGCGCCGGTGATCTCGTTGCGCCCGTCCGAGAGCCAGGCATCGCCGGCGAGTTCCACGGTGCCGCGGCCGAGATCGTAATCGATGCGATTCGCACGTCCCTTTGCAAGTTCGGCCTCGCGGCGCTGCTCGAATGTCGCCGGCGCCCCAGTCGCGGTCGCGCTCTGGATCTCGCCCTTTGCGAAGCGTACCCGGGCCGTGTCGCTCGCCAGTTCGCCAGCGATCAACTTGATGCGCACTGAACCGCTGAATTCCCAGCCGCTGTCCTCGAAGTCGAGGCCACTGGCCTGGGCCCGCTCGGCCGTAATGCGAACCGCGCCCTGCACGATCGTCACATCGTTGAAGACCAGCACGCTGTTCTGGTAGTCGAAGTCCGTCGATCGCGCCTCGACCGTGATCGGCAACCGGTCGCGGTCCTGCGCATCAGCAGCGCAGACGGCGGCGCCGAGGAGAGCGGCCGCGATTGCATGCCTACGGATTGAAAATACCATGGACATCGGATTCCAGCTGCAGACTGCCGGCCTTCAAGTCGATCTGCAGGCCACGGGCATGCATGAGGTGGCGACCAAACGCGAGCGTGACCGGATCGCGCGTCTCGGCGCGCTCCCTGACGGTGTCGAGCGTCAGGCGCTCGGCGCTCAGTTCAGCGAGATCGGGGAGATCGCCGGCCCGCCCATTCATGCGCACATCCCCTGCGAATTCGACGACATGAGCGCCGCGCGGCACGTGCGCCTCGGCCGCGGTCAGGTGCCAGCTCTGGCCCGCCAACGCGTGATAGTTGACGACGACTTCGCGCAGCGTGACGATACCGCTGACCGGTTGTTCGTTGGCGGTCGCCGCCTGCAGCCCGAGTCGCAGAATTCCATCGGCGCCGAAATCCTCGAGGTCGACACCCTTCAAGTAATAGCCCGACCGCTCGGCTTCCGTGACCGGCGCCGGGACTTCGCGATCCATCAGGCGCCACTCGAGGAACACCGCGATCAGCGCAATCAGTGCCGCAAGCAGGATCAGCCGGCCGGTCATTGCTTGCCGGCCCGCGCCGCCAGCAGCCAGTCACAGAATTCGCGCGCAGCGCCTTGCCCGCCGCAGGCCCGGGTCACATGACTGGCCGCGGCCAGTACCTTGGGATGCGCATCGGCCACCGCGGCCGGGAGGCCTACTGCGGCCATCAATTCCAGGTCCGGCGTATCGTCGACCAGGCAGGCAGCGTGGCGCGGCTCGATGCCCGTGCGTGCCAGCAGGTCGTTGAAGGCGCGGGACTTGTCGTTGACGCCCTGCGCGACGTCGGTGACACCGAGTTCGCGCATGCGCACCGTGACCGCGGTCGAACGCCGCCCGGAAATCACTGCGACACGGACACCCGCGGCAATCAGCATCCGGATGCCGTGACCGTCGCGGACATGGAAGGATTTCAATGTCTCGCCATCCGGACCGAACAGCAAGCGGCCGTCGGTCAGTACGCCGTCGACATCGAAAATCACCAGGGCAATGTCGGCTGCAGCCGTCACATGACCCCCGCGCGCAGCAGATCGTGGATATTCAGTGCACCGACCAGGACGCCGCCGTCGAGCACCAGCAGGCCGTTGACCGCGTGCTTTTCCATCAACAACACTGCTTCCGCAGCCAGCTCGTCCGGACCGATCGAGCGGCAGCCCTTCGTCATGACGTCGGCCATGCGGCTCTTGTGAATATCGATGTCGCGATCAAGCGCGCGCCGCAGGTCGCCGTCAGTGAAGATGCCGACGACATGCTGCTTCGCATCGACGACGGCCGTCATGCCGAGACGCTTGCGCGACATCTCGAGCAAGCCTTTTGTCAGCGGTGTGTCGGGGCCAACCGTCGGCAGATCATCACCTGTGCGCATGACGTCGCGCACGCGCAGCAGCAGGCGTTTCCCAAGTACGCCACCCGGGTGCGAGAGCGCGAAGTCTGTCTCGGTAAAACCGCGATGCCCGAGCAGCGCCACCGCGAGCGCATCGCCCATCGCGAGTGCGGCCGTGGTGCTGGCGGTCGGCGCCAGATTCAGCGGGCAGGCCTCGGCGGGCACGCTGACATCGAGATGAATTACTGCCGCGCGCGCGAGTGTGGATTGCGGATTGCCAGTCATCGCGATCAGCGGCGCGTCCATGCGCTTGATGAGTGGCAGGATGGTCAGAAGTTCAGTCGTCTCGCCTGAATAGGAGATCGCGAGAACGACGTCGCCCTTGGTCAGCATGCCAAGGTCACCGTGGCTTGCCTCCGCGGGATGGAGGAAGAAAGCGGGTGTGCCGGTGCTTGCGAGCGTCGCCGCAATCTTCCGGCTCACATGACCAGACTTACCCATGCCCGAGACCACCACGCGGCCGGGGCAGGCGAGCAGCATTCGACAGGCCTTGTCGAAATCGTTGCCCAGCCGGTCCACGAGTGACGCGACCGCTCGCGCCTCGACGCGCAGCGCCTCGCG
>JANPCY010000562.1:0-17921 GCA_031431175.1 Steroidobacteraceae bacterium
TCGGTGAGCCTGAAATCGCGGCCGGAGAATTCCGAGGCCTGGTTCCAGCTGGGGCGCGTGCTTTCGGAGCGTGGCGACCTGGGCGGCGCAATCAATGCCTACCGCCAAAGCCTTGCGCGTAATCGCGAGGCGCGCAATACCCGGCTCAACCTGGCAGTCCTGCTTGCGCGCAACGGCAACGAGCGCGAAGCGCTGCTGCTTTACGGGGAGCTGCTGAAGGCCCACCCACGTTATACCGCGGCGCTCGTCAACCGCGCCCGTCTGTACGAGCGCGCGGGTCGCGAGTCCGAAGCACTGGCGGATCTGGAAATCGCGATGAATCTGGCGCCGGGCGACCCGGAAATCCGCGAGCGGCTAGCACAAATGCTGCTGCGCCAGGGTCAGACTGACCGCGCTCGCGCGCTGTTGGCGGATGCGGTGGCCGAATCGCCTGCCGATCCTGAAGTGCGGCTGTTGCTGGCTGATACCGAGCTGCGTGCCGGACACCGCGCTGACGCGCTCAAGGAATTGGGCCGTGCCGCGGCACTCGCGGGCGATGACCCGCGGCTATGGTCAATGCTGGCGCAGCGTTATCGCGACGCCGGTGACGCGGCAGCCGCGGCACAAGCGAATTCCCGTGCCACGCGCCAATCCGGCGCACCCGCACCGCCCAAAGATTCTCCCTAGGCCTTCGATTTCAGGAGCCATCCGATGAATGCAAAATCTTCCGCGCCGCTGACGGCCGCATTCTCTGCGCTCGGCATGCTGGTGAGCGGCACCGCATGCGCCGGGCAGGAATTCGACCTGCGCGCCGACCTCGGCTATGACTCCAACCCATTCGAACTCAACCAGACGATCGGGGAGCAAGCCGCAGCATATGCTCAACTGAAGGCGGCCTTCCTTGCAGAAGGCATAGCATCGACCGGATGGACCAAGGCGGCTGAAATTGGCGCCACGGCGCAGATGTTCGAGTCCGGCATGAGAGATGGCGATGAGGAAAAATACTTTGTGCGCGTGCTCGGCAACTCGAACGAGAAGCGCAATGAGCACGGCTGGGAGTGGTCGCTGCAAGTCCAGATGCGTGACGAAACCTATGTCAGCCGTTTCACCGGATCGGTGGCCACCGACGCTCTCGGCAACGAAATCGGCGATCGCTATGACAATTTGAAAGGCGATTTTCAGGCGGCCTGGCATTTTCCGGGCGGCAAGTTCGGGCGGTTCTCCGTCGAGGGCTCTGCGGTATACAAGAATTACCTCACGGACTACGAGGAACTTGGACTTGAGCGGCTGGACTATGAGGAGTACGAAATCGCGCCTGGATACGACCTCGGCGACCGCGACCACAATTTCCGGATCGGCCTCAACTATTCACAGCGACAATATCGCGATCGCAGGGTGAGTGACGCAGCCGGAAATCCCGTGGCGGGCACCGATCTCGAATATCAGCTCTATGGTTTCGACACACGATTTCGACGCGATCTCACGCGCAAGAACGCGCTTCAATTGACCGGCGGCTACGACATACGCGAAGACAACGGCGTCGGATTTGCCGATCGCACGCGCTGGTATGCCGGGATCGAATGGACCTACCGGCCCGGGACTGCTACTCGCCTGGTCATTGATTTCGAGTGGAACTCGCGCGTGTTAGAAAACCAGGTCGCGGGTGATCCGACCATCAACGACGAGGTGCCTGACAAGCACGGCTACGAGTTCAATGTCAGGTACACGACGCCGTTTCCCGGCCTGAGATCCCACGGTTACCTGCTGATTGCAGAAGCAGGGTCGGAGTCCTACGACAACTCCGACGATGTGCGCTATGCGTACGATCGCACCGTCGCATTCATCGGCATCCGCAAGATATTTTGAGCGGTCGGCGGGGGTCGCATCAACGAATGCGGCAGCAGCGGTTGACGGTCAGGCGACCGAGCGCCTGGGCGCGAGTTCCGCAACGCGATAGCGCCCGGTGGCGGTCAAGCGATCATAGGCCGAATGCCAGCGACGGAGCTCCGCCCGGCGTTCGGTGAAAGATGTAGCGGCGAGAATTTCCAGCGAGCTGGACTTCGCGAACAGGAATCCCTGCCCGGCGACGCAGCCGAGCTCCAGGAGTTCCGCCACCTGATCTTCCTGCTCAATGCCCTCGGCAATGGTCTCGAGACCCAGCGTTTTGCCCAGCATCACGACGGCGCGCGCGAGCTCGGGGCCATCGCCGGTTTCGGTCAAACGGCTCACGAATGAGCGGTCAATCTTGAGGATGTCGATCGGGAATCGATGCAGGTACGAGAGCGACGAGTAACCCGTCCCGAAGTCGTCGATCGCGAGGCGAACGCCTAGCGACTTGAGCTGCCGGAAGCGCTCGAGATTAGCCTCGGTGTTATGCATGATCGTGCTTTCGGTCAGCTCGATCACCAGGTTCTCTGGCTCGAGGCCCGAGACCTCCAGGGCATTCCGCACGTCTGCTACGAGGTCGGCATGTTGGAGGTGGCGGCCGGATATGTTGACAGCAATACGCAGCCCGCTGCCCGATGCAATCGAGTCCCGCCAGCCGCGAACACTCTTGCAGGCCTCGATAAGCACCCAACGACCAAGTTCGACGATCTGGCCGGAATCCTCGGCGGCCGGAATGAATTGGCCTGGCATGACGAGGCCCTGGACCGGGTGGTGCCAGCGCACCAGCGCTTCGACACCCAGCAGCTCCAGGGTCTTCAGGTCGATTACCGGCTGGAACTCGAGGAAGAATTCGTTCCTCTCGAGTGCCAGAGAGATGTCCTTTGCAAGGCGCAGGCGCTCGCGCAGCTGCTCCTGCATGAGTGGCTGATAGACGACAAATCGGCCCTTACCCGCCGCCTTGGCGCTGTACATCGCGATGTCGGCGTTACGCAGCAGTGTCTCAGTATCGTCATCGTCCTGCGAGAGTGCCACGCCCATGCTAGTGGTGACGATGATGTCGTTGCCATCCAGTGCCAGGGGCTCCTTGAAGGACTCGATGATTGTGCCTGCGATTCGCACGACGTCCGCGGGGTCAGCGATCCCTTCCAGCAATATCGCGAACTCATCGCCGCCCAGGCGCGCGACAGTATCCGCCGCGCGCGTGCACATGACGAGGCGCTGCGCCGCGGTCTGCAGCAGCCGGTCGCCGGCCTCATGGCCGAGTGAGTCATTGACGTTCTTGAAGTTGTCGAGATCCAGGAATACGACCGCCACCTGCTGCCGGGCACGTTGGGCCAGCGCGAGCGAGTGCTGCACTCGATTGCGAAACAGGCTGCGGTTGGCCAGCAGCGTCAATGGATCGTGGAATGCGAGCTGCCGCAGCTGCTCTTCCAGCGCCTTGCGCTCGCTGATGTCGCGAAAATTGATGGCGAGGCCACCGACCGCCGGGTCGGCGAGCAGATTGCTGCCGACGCACTCGAGCGTGTGGCGCCTGGACCCGCTGCCGACCGTGACCTCGATGGGGCCGATCGTTTTGCCGTGAGTGACGGCGACCTCGCCCAGGAATGCAGCCAGACGGTCCCGGTCAGCCTCGGAGCATAGCTTGAACAGATCGCTGCCGATCAGGACGTCCGGATGCATCGAGAACGTGCGTGCGGCGGACGGCGAAACAAAGCGCAAGCGCCCCTGGACATCCGTGATCATGATGACGTCGGAGGAGTTCCTGATCAGCGAAGCATAGCGGGCTTCGACGATGCCCGCGGCGCGCTGCTCGCGGAGCTGGGCGTCGTAACGCAGGATTACACCCTGACGCAGCATCACCAGCAAAGTCAGCGCGAAGATAATGACGGTCATGACCGTCGTCGGCTTGCCTACCTCGCCGCTCTGGAAGTACACGAGCAGGAGGAACGAGGCCAACATGGCGATGTACGGCAGGCCCTGGATCACCGAGTTGCCAAACGCGTGCGCCTCGGTCTTCGTGGGCGGCGGACCGCGCAATTGCTCACGCGCCGCGGCCACAAGCCACGCATAGCACGACAGGTAAATCGAGTCCGACAGTCCGCCGGGCACGTACCCGCCAGTCACCTTGGACATGGCCCAGACGATGTCGGCGAGGAACATGGTTGAGAAGCCGATCGTCATCAGAATCAGCATCCGGCGCCCGAACGAGCCTGCGCCTGCATTCAGCAGCAACACGCCAAAGGCCAGCACCATCAGGCAGTTCAGCGCGATGTAGGTCTGCGTCAGCGCGTACTTGAGGATGTCCGGATCGACCTCGGCAGCGATCGTGGGACGGATCACGAAAAACCAGAAGAACGCGCCAAAGCCCAGTATCAGGATCGTGCTGTCGAGCGCGACACGGCCCCAGGGCACACGCACGCTGCCGGCGCGGATGACGGACAATATCGCCGCAAACAGCAGTGGATAGAACGCCATGAAAAAGACGTCGCCGACCGACGGGAACGGATCGTGGCCGAACAGCCAATAGAATGAGTTGAGCAGATTTCCGATGCAGTAGACCGCGAGCGAAGCCGTCATCAGCCGCCAGGCCCGGCGCGCGGATGGATCCTGCGCATTGCGCGCGGCAATTGCGGCGAGTACGACCGCGCCAATGCTGGCCGGCGCATCGGAAAACAGCGTGAAGATCTCGAAGGCTGGCCCGCTGCCGATGCCCAGGATGGTCACCAGGATTGCGGCACCGGTATAAAGGATGAGGCCGGTCGCCAGAAAGCCGGTCCAGCCGGCCGCGAAGCGCTTGCGCGGCGCTTCAATGCGGGTTGTTGCCTGGCCCGTCGTCATTGAGATGTGTGCCCGTTCCCAAGCAGCCACGCTGCCACCATGGCAGCCGGTCGGCCGCGTCATATGTAACCTCAGGCGGTCCGGCGGTGACTGTGACCCAGATCAGGAAATTGGGACGAATGGCCGGGATGTGGGTCGGTAAGTGACCGGTTCGTCAGCCTGGCCGGCCGTGCGGCAGCGCAGAGGGTGACTACGAACTCCAGACAGCACTCGCAACGCGCATCAGGTTCTCCCCGAGTATCCCGCTGATGGCGGCGGGGGCGTAGCCGAGCCGAGTGAGCCCCTCGGCGATTTCGGGGATGGCTTCGGGCCCGAGAAAGCCCATGCTGGCCCGATAGCCCCATTCCGCGGGCCATAGTTCGCGGCTTTTGCGCCCGGGTTCTTCGACGCCCGAGCCCTGGAACATGTAATCGAGACCAAGACCCACGTGCTGCGCGCCAATCAGCTGGGCGACGTAGTCGATGTTCCGCACGACGGCATCCGCAGTCGGATCGCCGTCACCGAGAAACAGGCCCACTCCATTGATGCCGACGACGCCACCGGTGGCCGCGCAGGCAATGATCAACTCGTCCGGGATGTTGCGAGGGTGGTCGCGCAGCCGGCGCGGATTGGAGTGCGAGAAGATCACGGGCCTGTCCGAGAGATCCAGGATCTCGCGCGCCGTTCGATAGCCGGTATGCGAACAGCATTTGATCATGCCGACGCGATCCATCTCCCGCAGGATGCCGCGCCCGAGATCCGTGAGGCCTTCGTCATCGGAATCATGACAGCCGCTGCCGGCGAGATTCCGCCGGTTGTAGACCATCAGCATCCAGCGCACGCCGATCTGGTACAGGAATTCGACGAGGCTCAACTGCTCGCCCAACGCGTAGACGCCCTCGACATCCAGGCATACGGCCAGCCGGCCCGTGGCCTGCGCCGAACGGATGGCGCTGGTCGTCAGGCCGAGTAGGTACTTGTCGGGATGAGCCTGGACATAGTGGCGGATGCTGGCGGCGGTGCGGATCAGGACTTCGAGCGGTACATGACTGTCGCCGATGTTGATCGTGACCACATCGACGCCCGCTTTCCGGTAGCGCTCAATTCCCGGAAGCCACTGCTCCGTGTCGTTGAAGGGGAGGCAGGCATGGTTGTCCCAGACGATTCCTGAGGCGCGCATTGTGCTAGCATTCTAGCGATGAAAATCTCCATGTACGACGCCTGCGTGCCGCCCGGCATCCGCATGATGAATAGCCTCGCGACCATCCTCGAAAAGGCCGCCGCGCATGCCGAAGCGAAGAAGATCGACCCTGCGGTGCTGGTCAATGCGCGGCTGTACCCGGACATGTTCCCGCTGGTGCGGCAGGTGCAGATCGCCTCGGATTCGGCCAAGGCTGGTGCAGCGAGGCTGATTGGCCTCGAGCCGCCGTCCTGGGAGGACAATGAAAAGACGCTGCCCGAGCTGATCGCGCGCGCGAAAAAGACGGTTGTCTTCCTCGAATCCCTGAAACCTGCGCAATTCGAGGGTTCAGAAGACCGGACGATCAACTGGAAGACCCGGACGACCGAGCGGACCATGCAGGGTCAGCCGTACCTCGTGCATCAGATGCTGCCAAATCTCTATTTTCACGTGACGACGGCCTACAACATCCTGCGCCACAACGGCCTCGAACTCGGCAAGATGGACTTTCTCGGTGGCGGCTAGAGTCAGCCGGATGCCGGGAGGCTTCCGAAGCGCCCGCTCTGGTAGTCGCGTATCGCCTGTGCGATCTCGCGATCGCTGGTCATGACGAATGGCCCGTATCCGACCACGGGTTCGTTGAGCGGCTGACCACTTAGCAGCAGTAGCGTCGCATCGGTTTCCACGCCGATCGTGAACTCACCGCCACTGCGCTCGAGGATCACGAGCTGAGCCTCGCCGGCCGCCTGCGTGCCATTGAACAAGGCGTGCCCGTGCATCGGAATGATCGCGGTCGTGTGGCCCCCGGGCGTCGCAAGTGTGGCGGTCTTTCCCGCATTCAGCCGCAGGTCCCAGACGTTGATCGGCGTGAATGTCTTCGCCGGGCCCGTGTGGCCGCCGAACTCGCCGGCGATTACGCGCAGGCGTCCTGCGCCATCGGGTAGCGGGATCGCTGGGATGTCGCGATCGAGCAGCGTCTGGTAGCCGGGCGCCGCCATCTTGTCCTTGGCCGGCAGGTTGACCCAGAGCTGCATCATCTCCATCGAGCCACCGGCGCGCGTGAACTGCTCCGAATGAAATTCCTCATGGATGATCCCGGAGGCGGCGGTCATCCACTGCACGTCTCCCGGGCCGATGCGGCCGCCATTGCCGGCCGAATCGCGATGCTCCAGCTCGCCCTGGTAAACGATCGTGACGGTCTCGAAGCCGCGGTGCGGGTGTTCGCCGACGCCGCGGCGCTGGGTCGCTGGCTCGAAATCCCGCGGTGCGGCGTAATCGAGCATCAGGAACGGGCTCAACTGCTCGCGTCCGAGGCCGTCGTAGCTGAAGATCGACCGCACGGGAAATCCGTCACCGACCCAGTGCGGGGGGTTGGCTTCATGAACAGCGAGCACTCTGCGCGTCTGGGTCATCGCGCCCCCTTGGCCTGCAGGCCCTTCAGATCCGGCGCGATCAGCGGCTTGCCCCTGGCGCCAGGAACCTTGCCGAAACGCTGGCCTTCGATCCAGTCGCGCGTCGCGGCCTCCATTTCGGCGGGCGTGCGCGCAACAAAGTTCCACCACAGCAGTATCTCCTCGCCGAATGGCACGCCACCGATCAACAGCATCCGTGACGCAGCGGACGATACGAACTCGAGCGATGCGCGCCCGGTGCCGAGGTAGAGGAGGGTTCCCGGTTCGAGTAATTCGCCATTCAGGCTTTGTGCACCCTCAAGCGTCAGTGCCGCATGCTCGAAGCCGGCATCGAGTGGCAGGGTCATTTGCGCGCGTCCGCGGGTTGAAAGTTCGAGCCCGATGATCGGCGTGTAGACCTTCGCGGGCGATCGTTTGCCGTCGCATGAGCCTGCGAGCACGGTGATCCGGAATCCGCCACGCTCGATGAGCGGCAGGTCCGGATAGTGATGGAAGTCGGGCTCGCGATGTCGCTCGGCATCCGGCAGTGCGATCCAGAGCTGCGCGGAATGAAGACGTCCCGCGCGGCCCATCGGCGATTCCTCGGAATGCGCTATCCCTTTGCCAGCGGTCATCAAGTTGACCTGCCCTGGATGAATCAATTGTTCGCTGCCGAGGCTGTCGCGGTGCAGCACTTCGCCCTCGATCATCCAGGTGAATGTCTGCAGGCCGATGTGCGGGTGCGGGCCGATACTGAGGCCTTGGCCCGGCTCGTAATCCGCCGGACCCGCGTGATCGAGGAAGCACCAGGCGCCGACCATGCGGCGCTGACGGTTCGGAATCGCACGTCGGATTTCGAAGCCATCGCCGATCACCGCGCGGCGAGCCTCGAGGCGCTGGTACTGCCTTTCAGGACTGCTCATCCGATACGTCCCTGTTGTCAATGGCTGACGGCCTCCATCATGCGGCCCGGTGGCAGCCGCTGACAATCGGGAGTAGTCTCGCGCCACGCAAACCGGCCCAAACGGTCCCTGGCGGCTTTCCCAAATGCGATCCCTGCTGATCCTCGCGCTGCTGATCGTAACAGCCTATCTCAGCCTTTGTGTCTGGCTGTACTTCACGCAGCGCTCGCATATCTACTTCGCGGTACGGGAGGCGAATCTGCCGGGTGCGCAGTCGATCCGGCTCGCAAGCGGCGATTCGACACTGAAGATCTGGGTGGTCGAGCGGCCGGGTCCGCGCGCGCTGGTCTATTTCGGCGGCAATGCCGAAGATGTGTCCGTCAATCTGTCAACATTTTCTTCGGCTATTTCCGACCTCTCCTTGTATCTCGTGAACTACCGGAGTTATGGGGGCAGTACGGGCAGCCCTTCGGAATCCGCGCTGGTCGCCGACGCGTACGTGGTCTATGACCATCTGCATGCCAGATATCCGGAGATTTCGGTCATGGGCCGGAGTTTGGGCACGGGTGTCGCCGTGCAGCTTGCAGCAGCCCGTGAAGTGCGCCGCCTCGTGCTGGTGACTCCCTACGACAGTCTTGCCAATGTGGCAGGCGCCCACTTTCCGTGGGTCCCAGTCGCATTCCTGATGCGCGACCGTTACGACTCTGCCAGTTTTGCAAGTGCCGTGCGCGCACCGGTGCTGGCCGTCATCGCCGACGATGACGAAATCATCCCACGAGCGAATTCAGAGGCGCTGGTGAGTTCATTTCCGCAATCGCAGGTCCGCGTGGTGCTGCTCGACGGCGCCACGCACAATTCAATCGACCTGTTCCCCGGATATCTGACTGCTGTCAGGGACTTTCTGGCGGCGGATTGAGTCTCAGGTGTGTGCTGGAGCCTGCCGTGCGATCATAGCGGGAGTGGCCATGACCATGCATTTACTGTCCAGGAAATGGGCCGGCCTCGCAATGCTGGCAGTCGCCGTTCTGGCATCGGGATGCTCCGTACAGCGCTTCGCTGCCAACAAGCTCGGCGACACGCTCGCTGCGGCCGGCACGACGTATTCCGCTGACGATGATCCGGAGCTGGTCGGTGCGGCACTGCCATTCAGCCTGAAGCTGATGGAAAGCGTGCTTGCGTCTGCCCCGGAGCACCGCGCGCTGCTCGCTGCAACCTCCGCCGGCTTTACGCAATTTGCATACGCTTTCGTGCAGCAGGAGGCCGATGCCATTGCGCTCGATGACACGGACCGGGCCTGGGATGCGTGGAATCGCGCACGGCGGATGTATTTGCGCGCGCGCGACTACGGACTGCGCGGTCTCGACGTGGCAGTGCCAGGTTTCAGCGCGATGCTTCGAAGGACTGCGGCTGCCGCAGTTGCGCAGGCGGGCGCCACCGAGGTTGACCTGCTCTACTGGACCGCCACGTCCTGGGCCGCGGCAATTGCTCTCGGCAAAGACGATCCGTCGCTGGTCGCCGACCTGCCGCTGGTTTCGGCACTGATCGATCGCGCGCTCGCCGTGGACGCGGACTGGGACCGCGGCGCCATTCATTCCTTCCTGGTGACTTACGAGATGGCGCGCCCGGATGTTGTCGGTTCTTTCGACGATCGGGTTACCAGCGCCCGGAAGCATTTTGATCGAGCCATCGCCCTGTCGCGGGGCAAGGCCGCGGCACCCTATGTCTCGTGGGCGGAGTCCGTCTGCCTGCCGCGCGAGGATCGCGTCTGTTTCCAGGAGATGCTCCAGGCGGCGATGAACATCAATCCTGATGATCATCCAGCGACGCGACTGGCCAACACGATTTTCCAGCGCAGGGCCGCTTGGCTCCTGGTCAACGTGGATCGCTGGATCCTGCCGCCGCTGGACGAGACCGAAGCCCAAGAGGAACAGCCATGACTGATAGCCCGCGTTTTTCCTTGCGCCTCGCGGCGCTGACGCTGGCGGCGTTCACCTGCAGCATCGGTTCGGTCGCCGTGGCAGCTGAAAAGTCGGAACTGCGTATAGCGACTGTCGCGCCGGCCGGTTCGTCATTTCACAAGCGATTGCAGACGCTCGGAAACGAATGGTCACGCGGCCCCGGCAGCGTGTCGATGAACATCTATGCAGGCACGCAGGGCGGTGAGCTGCAGATCGTCCGGCGCATGCGCGTCGGACAGATCCAGGGCGCGATGCTGACTTCGGTCGGTCTTGCGCAGATCGAACGCTCGGTGACTGCACTTCAATACATGCCGATGATGTTCCGGGACTGGGACGATGTGGACCTGGTGCGCGAACGCTTGCGCCCCGAACTCGAGCGGCGCCTGCGCGAGGCGGGCTACATCGTGATGTTCTGGGCCGACGCCGGCTGGGTGCGTTATTTTTCGAACAAGCCGATCCATCGCTTTCAGGACCTGAAGCCGCTGCGCGTACTTGCGAGCTCCGGAGATCCGGAGAGTGTCGAGTTGATGAAAGCCTATTACACGCCGGTCGTGCTCGAGCCGGACCAGATCCTGCTCGGATTGCGGAACGGCATGATCGACGCGCTTCCGGTTCCGGCGTTCCTGGCCAATTTCAGCCAGGTTCCGACCTATGCGCCGTACATGCTGGACCTGCGCTGGGCGCCGATCACCGGCGCGTTGGTCGTCACGGAAAAGGCCTGGAACAAACTTGCCCCGGCGACCCAGGCCTGGGTACGCGAGACCTCCGATCGTGCCGGCCACGAGATGCGCCGCGCCAGCCGCGCCGAGGACGAACAAGCTGTCCAGGCAATGAAGGACAAGATGGGCCTAAAGGTCTTACCGATGACACCGGAGGCCGAGCGTGAGTGGCGCGCCGAAGTCGCGCGCATCTATCCGCGCATCCGCGGCACACTGGTACCAGCGCCGATTTTTGACGCGACGGTCGAAGTATTGAAGGCCAAGCACGCAGCCGGCACGTGATGGCCTTCGTCCATCGTTTCGAGAACCTGCTGCTCGCAGTGGTCCTCGGGCTGCTTGTGCTGCTGGGTGTGGCAGGCGTCACGACGAAATTCGCCAATGCCGACGAGTTGATCCGCCACCTGACACTGCTGGTCGGCATGCTGGGCGGCATGGCGGCCGCGCGCGAAGGCCGGTTGCTGTCGATGGGCACCATTGCGCAAGCGATGCCGGCGCGATGCAGGCCCGCCATCGAGGCTTACACAGGGCTGGTTGCGACGACCGTGTCGGCGGTCCTGACGCTGGCGGCCTGGCAGTTCGTCGCCCAGGAGGCGGATTCGTCGAGCTCACTCGCATTCGGCGTGCCACGGATTGCGCTGCAGGCGGCGATGCCGCTGGGATTCGCCTTCATCACGCTGCGCCTGGTGCGTCACGCTGGCAGCGGATACGGCCTGCGAGTGGCAGTGCTGGTCATCGCCGTCACGCTGGCGGCTGCGGTCGCGCAACTCGACGGCGGAGTTGCTGGCCTGCGGACGCCGCTCCTGGTCGCACTCGCCGTCGCCATCCTGTTCGGCGCACCGCTCTTTGTCGGCCTGGCGGGCATTGCGCTGATCTTCTTCATTAGCGTCGGCGACCCGATCGCATCGGTGCCGCTCGATCACTACGACCAGGTCACCAATCCGCTGCTCGCGACGCTGCCCTTGTTCACGCTCGCCGGTTACATCGTGACGGCGACCGGCGCCGCGCGGCGCCTGGTGCGACTGCTGCGCGCCTGGACCGGGCACCTGCGTGGCGGCCCGGCGGTGGTTACGGTATTTGCCTGCGCATTCTTCACGGCGTTTACCGGCGGCTCCGGCATTACGATCCTGGCACTTGGCGGCCTGTTGATGCCGATCCTGATGTCGTCGCGCTATGACGACCGCAAGGCGCTTGGGCTGGTGACGGGCGCAGGATCGCTCGGCGTATTGTTCGCGCCCTGTCTGCCGCTGATCCTTTACTCGATCGTCGCCCAGGTGTCGATCGAGGCAATGTTCCTCGGCGGCGCCTTGCCGGGACTGCTGATGGTCATCCTGGCCTGCGCCTGGGGCATCGCGATGTCGCCGCGCGTGAAAGTGCGCCCGCGATTCAGGTGGCGGCGCGCCATTGTCACGACCTGGCGTGCGAAATGGGACCTGATGCTGCCGGTCGTGCCGCTGGTGTTGATATTCGGAGGCTTTGTATTGCCGGTGCCGGCGGCAGCGATTACGGCTGCCTACGCAATCCTGGTCGCGGCCGTCATCAATCGCGACCTGCCTCGTGGTGAAAAACTGGTCGAGGTCATGTGCGAGTGCGGGCTGCTCGTCGGCGGCGTCCTGCTGATCCTCGGCACAGCAATGGGCCTGACGAACCTGCTGATCACCGAACACGTGCCGGACCGGCTGACCGTCTGGGTCGGTCATGCCATCGAGTCGCCCTGGGCGTTCCTGGTGATGCTGAACCTGATCATGATCGTGCTCGGCTGCCTGATCGAGATTTTTTCGGCGATCATCGTGGTCGCGCCGCTCATCGTGCCAGTGGCGGCGGCATTCGGGGTCGATCCGGTGCACCTCGGCGTGATCATGCTCGCCAGCCTCGAGCTGGGTTACCTGATGCCGCCGATCGGATTGAACCTTCTGATGTCGGCGACGCGGTTCCGGCGCCCGATGCTAGAGGTTGCGTGGGCGACGCTGCCGATGATGCTGGTGCTCGCGATCGGCGTCGCGTTGATCACTGCATTTCCGCAATTGACGCTGGCACTGCCGCGCTGGATTCTGTAACCGGCGGTCCGTCGCGCGGTACGATTCGGTCGTCTATCGCTGGTCCAGTCCTGTATCCCGGTGCACCGCGTTTTTCAGCATGTCAAGGGCTGCCTCGACGACCGCGTCCTGGCCCTCGTTGGTCAGGATCGTGAACATGACGGTCAGGTCGCCAACCTGCAATGCGCCCTGATTCATGTACCTGAACTCCTCCGGTTGCGGCGCACGGTCCGTCGCGACGAAGTAGAAGCCGACACCGCTGGCACCTTGCAGGCGGCGTATCTCGAGGGTTTCCTCGACGGGCATATCGCCGCGAGGCCGGTCGCGAATTCGTTCTGCCGCACCGCGCACCGTTTCGCGCAGCGTTTCAGTGTCCGGGGCGTTATCCGGCGTGTCCGGCCAATCCGGAGTGATGTAGATCTCGAAGGCTGCGCCCTCCCTCGGGCGCAGCTGGATGGTTGGAGGCCCGCCATCGCCTGGCTGGTCCACGGTCTCATCCCAGGCTGGCGGCACCACGAACTCGAGGGTATCCAGGTTCGGCAGCTCGTAGCGGCGTGCCCCGGTGTCCTGCGCCCAAGCGGGCGATTGCACGGCCAGCAGGGCCACGAGCGGCACGATGGCAGTCACCAGGCGGTTCATGGACAGGATCTCCGAGAGCAAAAAAGGGCCGGCAATGCCGGCCCCTCATGCAATATCACTCAAGACCGGCCTGCCGCCGGATCCGCGCGCCGCGCTATGCAGGGGGTCCTTCCGATACGAAGCCGACCTTCTGCAGTCCGCCGCGCTGCAACACGAAGAGCACATTGGCCACGTACACGTAGGGCGTACGCCGGTCCGCATCCACGTGGATTTCCGGCTGCGGGTCCTTGACGTTTTCGATCGCGACGTAATCCCGGAAAGTAGTGTGGTCGATGGGTGTCCCGTTCCAGAGAATGGTGCCGTCGAATTCGACGAAGATCTTCATAACCACGGGCTCTACGAGCGGCGGGTTCGGGTTGTCGCGTGGCAAGTCGATCTTGACCGCATGCGTCATCACCGGGATCGTGATGATGAATATGATCAGCAGCACCAACATGATGTCCACGAGCGGAATCACATTCGGCTCGACCATCGGATCCGCGCTGTCGCCCTTGACCGAAACTGCCATGAATTTCCCCCGCCGGGCCCTTGCCGTTGTCTAATGGCCTGTTGAACCAGAGTTTGCCCTTCATCCCGGCAGGGCGCAAGTCGCCGGTATCGGTGCTATCCTTTTCAAAAAACGCGCCCGGAGCGCGGATATGCGGGGGAATCGATGACCAGAGCGACCGGTGATATTCGTAACATTGCCCTGGTGGGTCACGCCGGGGCGGGCAAGACCCTGCTGGCGGAGGCGCTATTGTTCGGCGCAGGCAGCATCCGCGCCAAGGGCAATCTGGTCCGCGGTACATCGGTCTGCGACCATGACCCCCAGGCCCGCCGGCTGCAGCATTCCATCGATGCCACAATCTGCTGGCTCGAATCCGGCGGGGCGCACGTCAACCTGATCGACACCCCCGGCTACCCCGATTTCATCGGCCGCACCTTGCCGATACTGGAGGCGGTCGAGACCGCGGCGGTCATCGTCAGCGCCGTCAACGGCGTCGAGGCGATGACCCTGCGGATGATGGATGTCGCGCGCGAGCGCGGTCTTTGCCGGATCATCGTCGTCAACAAGATCGACGCTCGTGAGGCGAATACCGGGGCCACGCTCGAGGAGATCCGAGACCAGTTCGGCAGGGAATGCCTGCCGGTCAACCTGCCTGCGGGCAAGGGCAGCAAGGTCATCGACTGTTTTTTCCATAACGATGGCGAGGCCACCGATTTTTCCTCGGCACGCGCCGCTCACACCGAGATCATCGACCAGGTCGTCGAGGTGGACGAAGATCTGATGACGCTGTACCTCGAACAGGGCGAGGAACTGCGCCCGGAGCAGCTGCATGACCCATTCGAGAAGGCGTTGCGCGAGGGCCACTTGATCCCGGTGTGCTTCGTTTCGGCGGAAACCGGCGCCGGCATCCCGGAGCTGCTGGAAATCCTCGCGCGCCTGATGCCGAATCCAGCGGAAGGGAATCCGCCGCTGTTCATGAAGGGCGAGGGCGACGACGCCGAGCGCGTCCAGGTCATGCCGGATCCCGCACGCCATGCGATCGCGCATGTATTCAAGATCATCATGGATCCCTTCGTCGGCAAGCTGGGCCTGTTCAGGGTCCACCAGGGGTCCATCAAGAGTGGCGCGCAGCTGTTTGTCGGTGACGCGAGAAAGCCGGTCAAGATCGCGCACCTGTTCCGGATGCAGGGCAAGGAGCACGGCGATATGCCGCTGGCGGTGCCGGGCGACATCTGCGCCGTGGCCAAGCTCGATGAACTGCATTTCGACGCCGTGCTTCACGACTCCCACGAAGCGGATAATTTCCACCTGAAGTCGATCGCCTACCCGCCGGCTATGCTGGGACTCGCCATCGAGCCGGAACGGCGTGGCGATGAGCACAAGCTGGCGGAAGCGCTGCACAAACTGGCGATCGAAGACCCGTGCGTGCGCGTCGGGCACACGAGTGGGCTGAATGAAACCGTGCTGTACGGCATGGGCGAACTGCACCTGCGCGTCATGATCGAGCGCATGACCGAGCGCTACGGCGTGGCGGTCAAGACCCGCCCGCCAAAGATTCCCTACCGCGAGACAATTACGCGGCCGGCCGAAGGACATCACCGCCACAAGAAGCAGACCGGCGGCGCCGGGCAGTTCGGCGAGGTATACCTGCGGATCGAGCCGCTGGCGCGAGGCACAGGCTTCGAGTTCGTCGACGACGTGGTCGGCGGCACGATCCCGAACCAGTTCATACCGGCCGTCGAAAAAGGCATCCGCCATGCGCTGATCGAGGGCGCGGTCGCGGGTTTTCCAATGGATGACATCCGCGTGTCCGTCTACGACGGCAAGTATCACGCAGTGGACTCGAAGGAAGTCGCCTTCGTTGCCGCGGGCCGCAAGGCCTTCCTGGACGCCGTGAACAAGGCCGGGCCGACGGTGCTCGAACCCATCGTGCACGTGGAGATCACTGCACCGGGCACCGTGATGGGCGACATCACGGCCGATCTCGCGACACGGCGGGCACGCATCGACGGCAATGAGGCGCGCGCACGCGGCCGCATCTTGGTGTCAGCATACGTGCCGCTGGCGGAAGTCACCGATTACCAGACCCGGCTCAAGGCGTTGACCGGCGGCGAGGGCAGTTTCACGCTGGCACTCAGCCACTACGATCCGGTGCCGCCGCGCAAGCAGCAGGAACTGGCCTCAGCCTGGAAACCCGCTGCCGGAGAGGAATAAATTACAAATGGATACCCGATCGGACACCCGGATCATGGCTGTTTTCTGCGACTTCGAGAATGTCGCACTCGGCGTGCGCGACGCGAAAATCCCGTCCTTTGACATCCGCAAGGTACTCGAGCGCCTGCTGCTGAAGGGCAACATCGTCGTCAAGAAAGCCTACTGTAACTGGGAGCGCTACAAGGACTTCAAGGGCGAGATGCACGAAGCGGCCTTCGAGCTGATCGAAATCCCGCATGTGCGGATGTCCGGCAAGAACTCCGCCGACATCCGGATGGTCGTCGACGCACTCGACCTCTGCTATACGAAATCGCACGTCGATACCTTTGTGGTCATGAGCGGCGACTCGGATTTTTCTCCTCTGGTAAGCAAACTGCGCGAGAACAACAAGATCGTCGTCGGTGTTGGCGTCAAGAATTCGACCTCCGATCTCCTGATCAGCGTTTGCGACGAGTTCATCTATTACGATGACCTGGTGCGCGGCGAAAATCGCGGGCGCAGCGCGCGGCGCGAAAAGACGGCGAAGGCGGCGACCAAGGAGCCGCGCACCCCGGACGACCGCCGCCAGGAGGGCATCAATCTTGCAGTCGAGACGGCCGAGGAACTGTTCGCGGAGCGTGATGCTGAAGAAAAGGTCTGGGGCTCGATGGTCAAGCAAGCCATCAAGCGGCGCAAGCCTGGATTCAACGAGAGTTACTACGGCTTCAAGAATTTCGGCAACCTCCTGGAAGAGGCCCGCGATCGCAAGCTGATCGATCTCGAATTCGATGCAAAGTCGGGCGGCTACATCATTACGCGCATCGCGTCGGCTTGAGATGGGAATGCGCTACGCATATTTCCGGGCGCGGTCAGGAAAGGCATTGTAAAGGTGACGGCATGATCTGGCGCACGACGATGACGCGTTGGCCCGCGTTCATGGTGATGGCCGCGGCGGCGGGTCCCTGCCTGGGGCAGGCCGGATTGCCGCCCACCGTGAACGATCAGGTGCAGCTCACCACGATCGCGAGCGGCCTCGAGCATCCCTGGAGTCTCGCCTTCCTGCCGGACGGACGCATGCTGGTGACGGAGCGTCCCGGGCGCCTGCGTTACATCACGATGAAGGGCGACATTTCGGAACCCGTCGCCGGGGTGCCGGCCGTGGATGCCGTGGGGCAGGGCGGCCTGCTGGATGTCGTGCTGGATCCGGATTTCAGCGCCAATTCCACGATCTACCTGTCCTACGCCGAGCCGGGAGATGGCGACGTCAACGGTACGGCGGTCGCCCGCGCAAAGCTTGACGGTGCGCGGCTCGCCGAACTTCAGGTCATCTTCCGCCAGTTGCCGAAGCTGAAGAGCAACCATCACTTTGGTTCCCGGCTCGTCTTCGCACGCGACGGAAACTTGTTCATCACGCTGGGGGAGCGTTATAGCGAGCGGGACAGCGCGCAGGACCTTGGCACGCATCTCGGCAAGATCGTGCGCATCACGAAGGACGGCAAGGCGCCTGCCGATAACCCCTTTGTCGGCCGCGCTGGCGCCATGCCCGAGATCTGGTCGCTGGGGCATCGCAACGTGCAGGGTGCGACGCTCGATCCGGCGACCGGCCGCTTGTGGGTAGTCGAGCATGGCCCGCGTGGGGGCGACGAAATCAACCTGCCTGAAGCCGGCCGCAATTACGGCTGGCCGGTGATTACCTATGGCAGGGAATACAGCGGGCCGGCAATCGGCGAAGGCAC
>JANPCY010000563.1:0-8869 GCA_031431175.1 Steroidobacteraceae bacterium
GCGCAGCATCCAGGCTGCCAGCTTCCTGCCAGGACTCGAAATTCTGGCGGCTGGACAGCATTGGCGTGTAAAACGCGGTTTCGAATCGGGCGAGCGTATGGGCGGTGCCGAAGTGGTGGCCCCCAGGTTCGACTTCCGCGATGGCGTCGAGCGCCAGCTCGCCGGCGTTGACTTCGATCGGCCGCAGGAACTCGGCCATCATCTGCAGCATTTCTGCGTCGGTGATCAGCTTCTCGAAGGATGCCGTGAGCCCGCTCTCGAGCCAGCCTGCGGCGTGGTAGACGAGATTGGCGTGTCCCATGATCGCGCCCCACAAGGACATCCCGCTCTCATAAGCCGCCTGCGCATCAACGCAGTTGGATGTGGTCGTGTTGCTGGAGCGCAGTGGCAGGCGCAACCGACGCGCGATCTGGCCGCTTGCCAGCGCGGCCTTCGTGTACTCCGGTGTGCCGAGTGCCGGCGCCCCGCTTTGCATGTCCACATTCGAGGTAAATGAGCCGTAGATGATTGGCGCGCCCGGCTTTACCACCTGCGCCAGGGTGGCAACCGCAAGCACTTCGGCAGTCTGTTGTGCGAGTGTGCCGGCGATCGTGACCGGGCTCATGGAGCCCGCGAGCGTAAATGGCGTGATGCAGCAGGCCTGACCGGAGGCGGCAAGTTCAAGCACGGCCTCGGTCATCGGAATATCGAATTGCCGCGGCGAATTCGTGTTGACGATCGCCATCACCGCCGGATCCCGCGCCAGTTCCTCGCGGCTGACGCCGAGTGCAATGCAGGTCATCTCGATGCAGTCAACCGTGCGCTCCCGGCCGAGCGCATAAGCCTGGCAGTTCTTGTCGAGCAACGTGAACTGGGCGTGGTAAAGATCGAGGTGGCGCGTCTCTGGCGGCAGGTCCATCGCTTCGAAGGCGCCGCCGCTCTCCTGGTGGACGATGTTCAAGCTCTGCACCAGTCGCATGAAGTCGCAGAGTTCCGCGTGGGTACCGGGCCGCCGGCCGCGGTCAAGGTCGCTGCAGAATGCCGGGCCGCCCACCGAACTGAAGACGACATCATTGCCGCCAATTCGCAGGTCGTGGGCGCGGTTGCGGGCGCGCAGCGTGAACTCCGCGGGCGCGAGCGCAAGCTTTTCCAGCACGAGCCCGCGATCGAAGCGCACCATCCTGGTTGCCTCGTCGCACTCAGCTCCGGCCGCCCGCATTAACTGACGACTGCTGTCCTCCAGGAACCGCATGCCGCAAGTTTCGAGTATGGTCAGCGCCGCATCGATGATCGCTTCCACCTGGTCGGCGCTGATGACCTCGATGGGAGAGTAGGGGTTGACGATGCGACTGAACGGCAGTTGCCTGACGCCCGGCGCCGTGCGTCGCTGCCTTCCGCCGCGGCGGGGTGCAGAATTCTCTATCACGTGCCGTGCCGTAAATCGGCAATGAATTGCCGGCGCCAGTCTTCCGACTCCCTGACCTTGTTGAAACAGAACAGGTGAAATCCGGCGATCCCGATCTCCGGTTCCGCCAGATGCGGTGCGAGTTTGCGCAGGAACGCGTCGGGCCGATAGATTTGCGGCCCGAGCAGGCGCCTGACGAGCCGGCTGCGATCGCGAAGGAGGCGCAGTGAGGCGCCGACGCCGATACGCAGCGATGCGGCAAGGAGCGCCGCGCGGTCGAACACTCCGGGCAGGCCAATCCAGGCAGGCATGGTGACGCCGCTGGCGCGAATCATGCGAAGCCACGCAACCAGCGCGTCGTTGTCGAAGCACATCTGGGTGACCAGGTAGGTCGCATAGGGTTGCTTGGCAACGAGCTCCCGCAGCAGCGATTTGGAGTCGACGGCCGGATGGCCCTCGGGGTGGGCGGCAACGCCGATGTGCTGCAACCGGTGGTCGAATTCCGCAATGTCACGCAACAACTGCAGGGCGGTTGCGTATTTCCCCAGCGGCCGTGGCGCGTCGCCGCCCGGGACGAAAATACTCGCCACGCCTGCATCACCGAGCCGGCGCATGATTCCCCGCAGGTGGTCGTGGTCGCGCACCATCTTTGCGGCAATGTGCGGCACCACGCGGAATCCGCGTCCGACCAGGCGTTCGCTGAGATCCAGGGTCACATCGACGCCACGGGCAGGCGAACAGGTGACCGCCACGTAGGCACCCGGCTCGAGGACCTCGAGCCGCTGCTCGACGCTGGGGCTCGGGAATATCTCCATGTAGGTCGCATGCACGGCACGCGCCAGTGCGGCGAGTACAAGCTCCTGTTTTGCATCGAGTTGTTGCGACATGAAAACGTCCGGCAGGGTGTGCTGAAGGCGCCCACCGGGCGCACCATTCGACAAGTTAAACGATCGTTCAACAAGAAATCAAGATGGGGCGGGCGCGGCGTCTTATTCAGCAGCCCATCGAACAGGCAGCGCCCGCTCGCCGCGGGGAGCTCGTTCGGGCCGTCGGCCTGAAGCCGGCTCGCAGCCTCCGCTCTGGTCAGAGCAGGGCGTCCTGGCATGTTGCGATCGGGCCCCACGCAATTGCCGGGCGGCTTTCATCACCCGCGCGTTCAACCGCCTCTGTAGCCTGCTGCCGGCATGAAGGTGAAGATGCCGACGCCAAGCACGAACCACAGCACGGCGAAGATCAGGCCGTAGCCGAAGATCGTTCGGAAATCGACGCGTGCGATGCTCGCCGCGATCACGATCCAGAACGGCGAAATCAGGTTACCCATCTGGTCACCGACGCCGAGCGCGAGCAGGCCCTGCTGCGCCGATACGCCCATGGTTGCGGCCGCCTCCGAGGTCACGAAGCCCTGGATGATCCACTGCCCGCCGCTGGACGGCACGAAGATGGCGACGACCGTGCCTGCGATGGCGGTCAGCAACGGGAAGGTCATCGGCGTCGAAATCTCGGCGAAAAACCGGGCGAGGGTTTCGCCCACATTCGTATATTGCAGAACGCCCGCGACTCCACCATAGACCTGATACAGCACCAGAATCGGCCAGCAGCACTGCACGGTCGCGCGCAGTGCCCGCGAGAACTCGGCGAGATTGCGCTGCAGCAGCAGTACCACGAGCAGCAACGCCGTCACCATCGAATTGAGGTCGAGGCCGGCGCCCTTCGTCACGAAGTGATGGAACAGCCAGCCGGCCACGATCACCGCCAGCAGCAGCGGAAAAATCCGGGTGCGCTCACTCCATGCACCCAGGCCGTGCGGCCCGCCGGTCACGGCAGAGACTGTCTCGCCTGCCTGCGTCAGCGCGTTTGCATCGGGGAAGGACGAGACCGGCCGGGGTTCGCTCGGCGCCATCAGGCGCGCAAGGGCAGCCAGCGCCAGCGGGAAAGCCAAAACGAACAGGATCGCGGCCGGCGACCAGATCGTGGTCTCGAGCGGCATCACGCCCGTGCGTGCCTCCAGGAAATGGCCGGGCGTCGCAACCAGCAATGCGGGTGTCGATGACAAGCCGTATTGCCAGATCGACTGTGCGCCGAACTGGGTGGCAAGCAGACACGGAAAATCGATGCGGATGCCCTTCGTTTCGGCGGCGCGCGCGAAATGCACCGCGATCAGCGGACCGAGCGCGAGACCCAGTCCCCAATAAAGGTAACTGAGCGCGGCCGTCAGCAGCACCGACAGAAAGAAAACCTGGGTTACGGTGCCTGGCAGCTTCGCGAGCCTGAGTACCGCAGTCCGGAAGAACGGCATCGTGCTGAGGACCGAGCTCAGCACCAGCAGCAGCGTCATCTGCATGCTGAACGCCAGCAGCATCCAGAGACCGCGATAGAAGGCATCGTTGGTATCGGAGAAACTGTTGCCGAGACCCAGTGCGGTCAGGATGAGGACGACCAGCAGGATCACCGCCATGGCCGTGGCGTCCGGAACCTGTGCCCCTGCCGCATGCGAGAAACGCATCAGTCGATCGCGCATGGGAATGTAATATAAGGGTTGGCGTCCACCGTGGTGGCATCTATTGGATCTGTCGCGCCTGCAACGCCGGCTACGCATGCTGGCCCCGCGCTACTGGCTGACCTGGCTGGGTCTTGGTAGCCTGCGCGTGATCGAGCCGCTGCCCTACACGTGGCAGCTGCACATCGGCCGCATGATCGGCCGCATGGTCCGCCTGCTGCCGCTCCCGTATGTCCGCATCGCACGGCGGAATATCGAAATTTGCCTACCCGAACTCTCGCCCGATGCGCGTAAGTCGCTGCTGAAGCGGCACTTCGAAAGTCTCGGCATCGGCCTGTGCGAAACAGCAGTTACCTGGTGGAGCGACGATGAGCGCGTGCGCTCGCTGGCGCAGGTCGAAGGACTCGATCATCTGCAGCGCGCGCTCGCCCGCGGCCGCGGCGCCATCCTTGTTGGCGGGCATTTCACGACCATCGAAATCGGCACCCGTATCCTCGGCACGGTCGTGCCGCTCAATGTCCTGTACCGGCCGACCAGGAACGAGGTCCTTTCGGCGGTGATGGCAAGTCAGATCGCGCGTCATGGCCAGCGCGCGATCCAGTACGACGACATCCGAACGCTGGTGCGCGCATTGAAGCACAATGGCGCCGTCTGGTACGCACCTGACCAGAGCTATCGCAACAAGGGCGCGGCCATGGTGCCTTTTTTTGGCACGCTGGCTGCCACGACGACATCGACATCGCGTCTCGCGCGCATGACCGGCGCCGCCGTATTGACCTACTTTCCCCAACGTCTGCCCGGTACGCAGGGTTATCGGGTCTTTATCGGGCCGGAGCTCGAGAATTTTCCGGGCGATGATCCGGTCGCGGACACCGCGCGTTTCGGCGCACTGCTCGAGGCCCAGATACGGCACCATCCGGAGCAGTACCTGTGGATGCATCGGCGCTTCAAGGGATTATCTGCGGACTACCCGGACTATTACGGGCAGGACTCGCGCAGGCGCCGCCGCGCGCAGAAAACCGCCTCATGAGCATTCCGCACCGCAAGTACCTGGTTATCCTGAGCCTGGTATTCGCAGTCTGGTGGCTCGCGCTGGCGATCAAGCCATGGCACCGCGACGTCTGGACAGTGGAAAACTCGCTCGTCATCCCGGCGGCGGCTTTCTTGTTCCTGTTCCACCGGCAACTGTTGTTTTCGCGTGTCTCCTACACCCTGATCTTCGTATTCATGTGCCTGCATCAGGTCGGCGCGCACTTCAGCTACGCGGAAGTTCCTTATGACGCGTGGTTCGAGGGCCTCACCGGCAGGACCTTCAACAGCGTCTTTGGCTGGCAACGCAACCATTTCGATCGGGTCGTCCACTTTGCTTACGGCATGCTGCTGGCCTATCCCATTCGTGAGATCTTCCTGCGCGTAGCAGACGTGCGGGGGTTCTGGGGTTACTTCCTGCCGCTGGACCTGACGATGTCGACGTCGATGCTCTTCGAACTGATCGAATGGTTCGCGGCGGAACTGTTCGGTGGCGATCTCGGCCCGGCCTATCTCGGCACCCAGGGCGACATCTGGGATGCGCAAAAGGACATGGCGCTGGCCAGCCTGGGCGCGCTCACGGCGATGTTGATCACCGTTGCCGTGAACTTGCGTTTCCAGCGCGACTTTAACCGCGAATGGGTCGAGAGCTTTCGCGTAAAGCACAAGGCCCCGCTCGGCGAGGACTCGCTGGCCCGGATGACGCGCAAGCGCTAGTAGCCGATTCGGCTGCGCGCTGGATAATTGGATGATTTAACCTTCAGAAATGCTTCGCGCTGCGGCGACTCAGAAGAACGCTCTGTTCCAAGGGTTAGCAGGACCGGCACGGTCAGCGCAGCGACGACCAGGAGATAGAGCGCCGCGACGAGAAAGGCCCGGTGTTTCATGAAGCACCCCGATCGCGCACGCTGACGATGGCGTAATTCCAGTCGGAACTGCGGGATCGCTTCGGCTCTAGTTTGCTGGCGGGGACTTCAGGCTGCCGGAAATGGGCGGGCCGGCGTCCGGATTGAACTTGCGGTGGTCGAGCCCGAGGTACTGCAGCATCGTCGCCGCGATGTCGCTCTGGGTGACGTCGGGATGATTGCTCACCTCGCCGAGCGCAGGCGTATCCGGCCCAATGATGGCAATCCAGATGTCCTGGCTGCCTTCGATCCCCGTGTCGTGATCGACCCAGTCCCGTGGCGTGCGGCCGCGGCCATGGTCGGTCGTGACGATCAAGGTCGTGCGATCGCGATAGCGGTCCAGTGATTGCACTGTCTGCCACAGCTCTTCGAGCAAATCATCCGCGAGGTGCAGGTAGTCGAGCAACCGGTCGTAGCGGCGCGCATGCGCCCAGTCATCCGACTGTCCAAGGCCCAGCCAGAGCACCCTGGGCTGGTGTTGCCTCAGATAGGCGAGTGCGATGCGGAATGTCAGCGCATCGTTGCTGCTCTCTTCCCACACCTCCATCACCTGCTTGCGAAGCGCGCCGAGGGTGTCCATCTCCGGCGTGCTGAACTCGGCTGGTACCAGGTCGTATGCGCCATTCATGAAAAACGTGCCATCGCTCCGCGATGCCGCCATCTTGAAGCCGTCCCATGACCCGATCTGCGCGACCTCGGCCGGCTTCAACCCGAGCGTCCGATGGACGTATTCGAGCACGGTCTCGTGGGGATAACGGACGAGATCATTGCTTTGCACGTCCGCTTGCGGCTCGCCGGTCAGGATCTCGGAATAGCCCGGATAAGAGAACCACATCGGATTTCGCACCGTGACCCTGCTGCCGAGCGCCTGGTTGCCGAGCACCATTCCGGCAGGTACGAGCGTCTTCCAGAAGAATGGCATCAGCGCTTCGCGGCGCTCCTGGGCGGTTTCGCGCCAATAACGCTTGCGCGTGACGTCGATTTCTTCGATTCCGGAATCCGCCTCGGTCGCGGCAATCAGCGGATCCATGCCGGTGAACAACTCCTGGATGCGCACCCCATCGAGGGTGACCAGGATGATGTTTCGATTCGCCGTCTCGGCGGTCGCATTCGAAAATGAAAGGGCGCAGAGCAGTACGTAGGCAGCGGCCGCGAGGGCCCTCAATTGTTTCCGCTCCATATTCTGACCTGTTGCATGCAATGTCTGGCCGAGTGTGGCCTGAGTGAACTTTAGCGTGGGATTGAGCGCGGCGCCCAGCATTTCGAGGAATGTGCCGTCGATCTGGCGGGGCACCGGCACTCGCGGGATCAGGCGGATGAGCTTTTGATCGCGGGCCTTGCGCGCCCGGCATCCAGCAGCCGCGCCGGGATGATGACAGCCAGCCCACACAGGAGGAGTCCGATCAGCGAGACGCCGATCAGGAATGCATAGTCTACGGCAAGCTCGACGTATCGACGCAGGCGGAGCTCTTCAACATGGTCATCGCATCGGTCTCGGCGACCCCGGGCGCTCAAGAAGCAGATTCGGTCCGCACGGAGTAAGAAAGGCCCCTTGCGGGGCCTTTCCATTCAATCTTCCATCAGGAAACTGCGCAACTGCTCGCTGCGGCTGGGGTGCCGGAGCTTCCTTAGCGCCTTCGCCTCTATCTGCCGGATGCGCTCGCGGGTGACGTCGAACTGCTTGCCGACCTCCTCCAATGTATGGTCGGTCGTGAGATCGATGCCGAAGCGCATGCGCAGCACCTTGGCCTCGCGCGGCGTCAGTTGCGACAGCACGCCGTGCACGGTCTCGCGCAGCGACTCGACGGTCGCTGAGTCGAGCGGACTCTCGGCCGCAGCGTCCTCAATGAAGTCGCCCAGATGCGAATCCTCGTCATCGCCGATCGGCGTCTCCATCGAGATCGGTTCCTTGGCGATCTTGAGCACCTTGCGGACCTTGTCCTCGGGCATCTCCATGCGCTCGGCCAGCTCATCCGGTGTCGGCTCGCGGCCCATCTCCTGCAGCATCTGCCGCGAAATCCGGTTCAGCTTGTTGATTGTCTCGATCATGTGCACCGGGATGCGAATGGTGCGCGCCTGATCGGCGATCGAGCGCGTGATGGCCTGGCGGATCCACCAGGTCGCGTAAGTCGAGAATTTGTAGCCGCGGCGGTACTCGAACTTGTCGACCGCCTTCATCAGGCCGATGTTGCCCTCCTGGATCAGGTCCAGGAACTGCAGGCCGCGATTCGTGTACTTCTTGGCGATCGAAATCACCAGCCGCAGGTTGGCCTCGACCATCTCTTTCTTCGCGCGCCGCGCCATCGCCTCGCCGGTCGCGATGTCGCGATTGACGGACTTCAGCTCCTGGATCGAGCGCGTCAGCCGCTTTTCGAGGGCCTTGAGATCGTGCTGGCGGCGCGTAACTTCTTCCTTGAGCCGGCCAAGTGACGCCGAATGCTTGCGCTTGGCGCGGATGTGCTTGTCGATCCAGCGCGTGTTGGTCTCGTTTTTCGGGAAGGTCGCGATGAAATCTTTGCGTGGCATGCCGGCCTGACGCACGCAGATCGTCATGATCTCGCGCTCGAGGCGGCGAACCTCGTCCACGTGACTGCGCAGGTTCGCGACCAGCGCATCGAACATGCGCGGCGCAAGCTTCAGTTCCATGAACTGGCCGGAGAGTTTCTTTCGGGCGCGGACGACCTTTGGTTCCTTGGCGCCCCGTGCCGTCGTCAGGCCCTTGGCAATCTGGTTGTGCAGGCGCGCAATAGCGCCAAAGCGCTTCGCAGTTTCTTCCGGGTCCGGTCCCGTATCGATGGCATCTTCGTCTTCCTCGGAGTCCTCGTCGCTTTCCTCGTCTTCGAGCTTGGGCTCTTCCTTCTTGATGGCGGTCTTCGGATTGTGCGGCTGTGCGATTTCGTCCGGCGCATTCGGATCAAGGAAGCCGACGATGATCTCGGTCAGGCGGCCCTGGCCGCCCTTCAGCGGCTCGTAGGCGGCGAGCAGGAAGTCGTAGGTCGGCGGATAGTAGGCGAGCGCAGAGCGCACCTGGTCGAGGCCTTCCTCGATGCGCTT
>JANPCY010000564.1:0-8015 GCA_031431175.1 Steroidobacteraceae bacterium
ATCAGATCGGGCGTGGAAACGCTCGAATTGGGCCCTTCCATGGCGTGCTCCGCAGGACTGGTTATATATACAGTATACCGGAAATACCAGCTAAAGCAAGCACTTGGGTGCCTAATGTGTGGGTGCCTAATGTCGGTAGCATTTGATTTGTACGGTTTTGCAGCACTTGATCCGTCCGGTGCACGGTGGCGCCCTCAGGAGGGCGCGCCATGCGACGGACGGAGTCGCCGAATTGGCAGGTCTCCGTATGCAGCTGCGTTTGGTCTTACACCATCAGAACAGCATTTCAGGTTTTCAAATGTTCCAGAACGTGGCGACCCGGGATCCCCTTGATGGCACCGGCGAAGCCTCATCTGTAATGGCATAAAAACGCTATATATCAGATACTTACCTGACGACAATCTACCTTTCTCCTAGCTCACCCCCTGACCCACCCGCCCTCTCATAATCAAGTCATGGAATTGGGGTTCGACACACCCCGCCCGCGAGAGAGGAACCGCCATGACTACCGACCAGATCTCCTACCCACAAACGATCCAGCCGCTCATCCGGCCGCTGAACGACGATGGCTTCGTCCTGACCGGTTTCTCAACCCCGCCAGCGCCCAACGAACTGATCACCCGCTCCCTTCCGGCGATCACGAACCACCTGGAGCGCGCCTGCTGGTGGCCCAAGGAAGAAAAAGGCTCCGGCTGGCAGCTCGGCGACTTTTCTTTCTACATCCTCGAGTTCGCCGTTGCCGATGGCGTCAAGCTCTATGCCCAAGTGTGGTCCGAGCCTGACGAGAACGTCGTCTTCGAGGTCGCTTCCGGCGCCTGGAATCCGCCAGCCGAACAGTTCGTCACAGATTCCGTCAAGGAAGCTCTCTTGAACCGCGGCTTCGGGCCGGGAGGCCAGGCCGGCAACTTCCGCAAGTTCGTCAGCCTCAAGCGCAAGGATGACTGCCGCCGGTTGGCACGCGAGCTGATCGGCGTAGTCACTGAATGCCTTGGCTACGACGCCAGGTCACCGCTTGCCTACAAGCTGCATCTGGGCCAGCGCACACGCGCTGCGCAGGTTTTCGACTCGCTGACCTATGACGACTTCGGTCGCCTGCTACAGTCCTGCGGCTTCTCCATCGAACCCATCGAAGAAAGCCATCGAAGTGCCTACCGTACAACCGTGGCTCCATACTTCGTCGCAGGGCTGAAAGGCGAGTCGGAGAAGCGCCCGGGCGAGTTCGATGGATTCGTGCTGTCGCTTTACGCCGACCTTACCCCGGCCGTGTTGATGGCCGTTGAACCGGAACTCCGTTCCGAACTGCCATTCGCACAGGTTCGCATCGACAGCGACGGCGACCTCGCCGTGTCGCAACCTGTCATCGTGCGCGGAGGCGTCACGGAGACGCACCTGCGCCACCTGCTGGGTTTCTGGCGCTCTGCGATCGCCCGTGTGGAGAAAGCCATCGAGAAACACTCGGAAGCGACCGACGACCGAGTACTGAATTGACTCCTAATAACTCTGAATCCAAGCTGATGTGACCTGCCGGCCACGCTGTCGAAAGTGCGGGGCAATCGGCGTGTGGCAGGTCAGGCCGCCGGTGCCAGAGTTCCACGGAGCGACGTGGATGCAGTATCAGGAGCCCCGGCGCAGGCATTTGTGGTGCAAAAATATGGGCTCGACTTCTAACGAAGGGGCGGCGACATGACATCAGCAATGCCTGGCGCGATTTGTATGGACTGTCTAAACGCTAGATTTGATAGCAATCACAAAGCTAGCACGGAAGATGCCCCCGGATTCATTTGCGAGCATTGGCAGCCGGAGCATTGGGAATCCCGTGGGTACCAGAGAGATTGGGGCGATGCCGCGGTCATGAACTGGCCCCAGATGGAAATCCTTCGCAAGGAGGAAGTCACGGACCAGGAAATGAAGGTGTCGTTTGTAATCCTCGCGCCGTATGCCATGCGTAGGCCTGTAATCATTTATGCAAAAGCGCCGGACAATCGCATATGGGCTTGGGGGAGCTATTAGCTATGAGCACTCATTCTGAAGTAACGCCGACACGTGACGAGATTATCGCGTTGGTCGGACAGTTAATGTACAGCGCGAATATTCTTAACAATACTCACCGTGGAAACGTGGTTGAGGCGATGGTACTCGCGGCTCTGGGCCCGGAATGGAAGCTTGTGGGACTAGGCTGGCACCCCTGGGACTTAGAACGCTGTAGAGGAAGTAACCGAGTCAGAATTCAGGTCAAGCAGTGTGCAGCCCTCCAGCTTTGGACGCCAAGAAAACCAAGCAAGCCCAAACTAAATCTCGGCTGGAAGGCGAAGCTACCCGGGTATTTCTTTAGGGACAATCCCGGTGAGAAGGAGAAGATTAAAGAATCTGAGGGCTGGTTCTGCGATGTCTTTGTTTATGGACTCCATGGTGAATGTGACCGGAATCGAGCGGATCAGGTCGATCCGAGCCAATGGAATTTTCTGGTCATTCCAACGTGCGATCTCACGCACGGTCAGGATTCGCTCCCTCTAGAAGAAGCAAAGGATAGATGGACACCTGTGCCATGGCCCAAGCTCTCCGAATCTGTAGATATTGCTATCAAGAAGTGGGCATCTAGCAGCCAATCCGCCGCGCTATAAGAAACGCGTTAGCCTATGCAGGTTGCGAGTCCGACCGTCGGTGCCGGCCTTTCGCGGAGTGACGTGGATGCAGTAGCAGAAGCCCTGACCTCGCGATGGGATTCTTCAAAGCGGTAGCGGGGGAACAGTTCTGGACCTATACGGGGTTTTCGCTCGCCGCCTGAACGCTAGTCAAAGAATTCATTGAGCTGATCGCAAAGACTTCGGACTGCCACAATTGCACGGTTCGAGTGACCGACCGGGTAGCGATCGATCTCGAGGCCTTGCACCTCATGGATGTGGATGTTCGTCCGGGTGTCCCACAACCACTTAAGCTCGACCTGCATATCGGCGTCGATGGCTCGCGCCGACACCAACCGCGTGAGGCGACCCGGAAACCGGCCATCATCTTGGTTCAGCCTTCTTACAGCGGCGACCGTAACGCCTTCAGCTACCGCGCCCATCACGGTGATCATGTGCTTGACCACCATATCGCGGGCGATCAAACCGAGAGTTGTTCGATTCAGAAACCACCGAAGAACATCTGCGAAGATGAGGTGGTAACAGAGATTTCTCTTGAGGGCCTCATCGCCGATCCAAGGTAGACGTGAAGTGCGATCGGCGACGGTCTTGATGTATCCAGTTGGAAAGCTCACGCGCCCACCTGGGCCGTCTCGACCTAAATGGTCTTGGATCTCCTGAAGCCCCTGGCTCACGGAGTCAATCTTTACCTGTAGTTGATGTGGAGTTAATGGCATGCGGCCGGACTCCAGCTTACCTACGCTCGAGAGCCACGAAGCTGAATGCCTGCGCATGCCTTGCGTCCGCGGCATGCTCCTCGCGGAATGTCTCGATCCAGTCGTCGCGATCAAAGCCCTGGAGCCTGGTGTCGCCCTCAGGCTCGGCGTGCACCTCGGTAAGCTCGACCCGACCCACGAATGGCCAGCAGGCTGAATAGACCTGCGCGCCACCGATCACGAACAGCCGTCCAGAATCCGCGACGGATTTCAGCGCTTCATCCGGCGAATGCACAACGACGCAACCGGGCGCGCTCCAGTTCCTGTCGCGTGTCAGCACAAGATTGCGGCGATCCGGCAAGGGGCGTCCAATCGTCTCGTAGGTGCGCCGGCCCATCAACACGGTATGTCCAATGGTGATCGCCTTGAAGCGCTTGAGGTCGTCCGGCAGCCGCCAGGGCAAGCCATTTGCGCGGCCGATCACGCCGTTGTCGGCCATTGCGACGATCGCGGTCGGCTGTGTGTTCACGCAGGCTCAGACAGCGATGGGCGCGCGGATCGCCGGAGCGTATTCGTAGCCGATGAGCTGAAAATCTTCGTACTCATAGCCCGCGACATCGGCCGGCCGGCGCTTCAGCGCCAGCGTCGGCAATGGATGCGGCTCGCGCGCCAGTTGCTGGTCCGCCTGTTCAAGGTGATTCAGGTACAGGTGACAGTCGCCGCCGGTCCATATCAGTTCGCCGACGCCTAGATCGGTCTGCTGTGCGAGGATGTGGGTCAGGAGCGCATAGGACGCGATGTTGAATGGCAGGCCGAGAAAAATGTCGGCGCTGCGCTGATAAACCTGGCAGGACAGCTTCTTGTCAGCGACGAAGAACTGGAACATGGCGTGACAGGGCGCGAGCGCCATCCTGGGCAGTTCGCCGACATTCCAGGCACTGACGATGATCCGCCGCGAGTCGGGTTCGTTGCGCAACTGTTCAATGACACGCGCGATCTGGTCGATGGTGCGGCCATCCGCCGTCGGCCAGGCACGCCACTGCCGACCATAAACCGGTCCCAGCTCGCCTTGCTCGTCGGCCCAATCGTCCCAGATCGTGACCCCCTGCTCGTTGAGCCAGCGCACATTGGTCTCGCCGCGCAGGAACCACAACAGCTCGACGATCACGGATTTGAGGTGCACGCGCTTGGTCGTGACCAGCGGGAATCCCGCGCTCAAATCGAATCGCAGCTGGTGACCGAATAAGGCGAGCACGCCGGTGCCCGTGCGGTCGGCCTTGCGAGTACCGTTCACGCGTACCTGACGCATCAGATCCAGGTAGGGGCGCATCTCAGGCGTAGTTTCCGGACTGTTCCTTGCGCCGCCACGCCCAGGCCAGCATCGCGAGGCCGGCGATCATCATCGGGAGCGACAGCAATTGGCCCATCGTCAGCCAGCCGAATGCGAGGTAGCCGATGTTGGCATCCGGCAGCCGCAGGAACTCGATGAAGATGCGAAATGCGGCATAGATTACGAGGAACAGTCCGGCAGGCGCGAGCCGCAGGCGTGGCTTCGACGTGAACCACCAGATGATCGTGAACAGCAGGATTCCCTCGAGCGCCGCCTCATAGAGCTGCGTCGCATGCCGGACGTCGCCGCCGACGAGGAATCCCCAGGACACGTCAGTGGGCTTGCCCCAAAGCTCGTCATTGATGAAGTTTCCGATACGGCCCGCGAACAATCCTGCCGCCGGCAGCGGCGCGGTGAAATCGAACACGTCCGCGATCTTCCGTCCGCGCCGGTGGGCAAACCAGGCAACCGCGATCATGACGCCGGCGAGCCCACCGTGGAAGGACATGCCGCCTTCCCAGACGCGGATGATCGCCAGCGGATCGGCCAGCAACCGCTCAAATCCATAGACGAATATCCAGCCCAGGCGCCCGCCGGCGATGACGCCGAGTGCTGCGAAGAAAATCAGGTCATCCACGTCCACCGGCTTCCAGGTCGAAGCGGGCGCCGCCGCGCGCCGGCGTGCCAGCCACCAGCCGGCGACGAAGCCGACCACGTACATGAGCCCGTACCAGTGAATCTTGACGGGCCCGAGCTGGAGCGCGACCGGGTCGATCTCCGGATAGATCAACATGAATCGACCACCCGGAACAGGAAGGCCCGCAGATAACGGGTCTCATCGATGGCCGGATGCACGGGATGATCCGGCGCCTGCGCACCGACCCCGATCAGCTGGGCGAAGCGCCCCAGGTGACGCACGGCGCGTTGCACGGAGTCGGTCAGCTCCCCGGGCCCGAGGTGGTATGAACAGGAGCAGGACAGCAGGAGCCCGTCGCGATCCAGCAACTGCATCGCGAGTTGATTCAGCCGCCGATAGGCGGCGAGACCCTTCGGGTGATCCTTCTTCCGCTTGATGAATGCGGGCGGATCGACGACTACCAGGTCAAACTTGCGGTGATCCGCGTGCAGCGCCTCGAGCATGTCGAAGGCGTCGCCTTTCAGCAGTTCTGCCTCGAGGCCATTCGCCGCGGCCGTTCCCGCGGCTGCCTCCAGCGCCGATGCCGACGAATCGATGCAGGTAACTTCGGCAGCACCCGCCCGTGCCGCCTGCAGGCCGAAACTACCCGCATAGCTGAAGACATCCAGCACGCGCTGGCCCGCGGCAAGGCGCGCGAACAGCGCACGATTGGCGGCCTGATCGAAGTACCAGCCGGTTTTCTGGCCGGCGGCGAGCGGCACGCGGAATACGACGCCGCCCTCTGGCACTTCGACCATGTCCGGAACCTGCCCCAGCGCGGTTTCGACGTAACGCTCGAGGCCCTCGAGCTCGCGGATGGATGAGTCGTTTTTCCACAGCACGGCCTGTGGATCGAGCACCTTGACGAGGGCCTCGAGAATATCGTCCTTCATCGCCTCCATGCCGGTCGTGCCGATCTGCGCAACCAGCACGCCGCCATAGCGATCGACGACGAGCCCAGGCAGCAGGTCCGCCTCGCCGAATGCAAGCCGGTAAAAGGGCGCCGCATATAGCCGTTCGCGCATGGCGAGCGCGACCTTGAAGCGGTGCACCAGCAGCGACTTGCCCGGCGGATAGTCGGGATCGCGGCCCAGCAGGCGCGCGCTGATCAAGGTGCGCGGATTGACATAGGCATAGCCCAGGAAGCGGTCGTGGCTCGAACGCACCTGCACGTGCTCGCCCGGCGTGAAAGCGGTCAGCGGCGTGGAGGCCACATTGACTTCATTCGAGAAAATCCACAGGTGCCCGGCCTGAAGGCGTCGTTCTTCCTGCGGCTTCAACATGAGCGGTCGCAAACTGCCGCTTGCGACTGCAATGGATTCGGGGATGCTCGCCATTCGCGGGAACGCGGCGCCGTGGCTATAGTGACTGGAATTCTACCCGACCACGGCCGCACTGACATGCATGCCGAGCCATACGCCGCACCGCGCAACCGGCTCGCTGGCGAAACCAGTCCTTATTTGCTGCAGCATGCGGCCAATCCGGTGGACTGGTATCCGTGGGGGGCGGCGGCCCTGGAAATGGCCAGGGCGCTGGATCGGCCGATCCTGCTGTCGATCGGCTATTCCGCCTGCCATTGGTGTCATGTGATGGCCCACGAGTCCTTCGAGGACCAGGCGACCGCCGATGTCATGAACCGGCTGTTCGTGAACATCAAGGTGGATCGCGAGGAGCGGCCCGATCTCGACAAGGTCTACCAGATTGCCCACCAGGTACTGACGCAGCGCGGCGGCGGCTGGCCGTTGACGATGTTCCTGGCGCCAGACGACCTGACCCCGTACTTCGGTGGCACCTATTTTCCGAAGCAGGCGCGCTACGGGATGCCGGCATTCACCGACCTGATCGAGCGCGTGGCTGCGTTTTATCGAGAAAGTCGCGACGATGTGCGTTCCCAGAACGCGGCCCTGCGTGGTGTCTTCACCGACCTCGTGCCGCCAGCCGCAGAGCCAGGAGCGAACCTGACCGGCGAACCGCTCCTGGCCTGCCGCCGCGAGCTGGAGGCGGGTTTCGACGATCAATTTGGGGGCTTCGGCGGCGCGCCAAAATTCCCGCATCCAGCCAGCATCGAGCGCCTGTTGCGGGACTGGCGGGCGACGTCATCGAGCCTTAGGCCTGATCTCAAGGCGCTCTACATGGCGACGCTCACCCTCAAGCGCATGGCCGAGGGTGGGCTCTACGACCAGCTCGGCGGCGGTTTCTGCCGCTACTCCGTTGATCCGCAATGGATGATTCCGCATTTCGAAAAAATGCTCTACGACAACGGCCCGCTGCTCGCCCTCTGCGCACAGGCCGTTGCTGCGACCGGCGATGATTTCTTCCGGCGGATTGCGCTTGAAACGGCCGCCTGGGTCATGCGCGAGATGCAGTCGGCGGAAGGTGGTTTCTATTCGGCGCTGGACGCCGACTCGGAGGGCCACGAGGGCCGCTTCTATGCCTGGAACCGCGCCGAGGTCGAGTCGCTCGTGAGGCCCGACGAGTATCGCGCGCTCGCGCGCCGTTATGGCCTCGATCGCGAGCCGAACTTCGAGGGCGCCTGGCACCTGCACTGCTATCTCTCGATGGAACAGATTGCCGGCGAACTTGGACTGGATCTGACCGGCGTCACGGCTTTGCTCGACTCCGGTCGCGCACGACTGCTGGCCGTTCGTGAGCGGCGCGTGCGGCCCGGTCGC
>JANPCY010000565.1:0-2094 GCA_031431175.1 Steroidobacteraceae bacterium
CTGGATTACCGGCGCTTCGACGTTCAGTCCCATTCCAGTGCACCCTTCTTCCACTCGTAGATGAAACCGACCACGAGCACCGTCAGGAATACGGCCATCGACAGCAGGCCGAAGCCGCCGATCGCATCGAGCGATACGGCCCACGGAAAGAGGAAGGCGATTTCGAGGTCGAAGATGATGAACAGGATGGCGACCAGGTAGTAACGCACGTCGAACTTGGTGCGTGAATCCTCGAAGGCCTCGAATCCGCACTCGTAAGGCGAAAGTTTTTCCGGGTCCGGGCGGCGGGGGCCCAGCACGAAGCCGAGCATGAGCAGCAGCAGCCCGAAGGCGCCAGCCACGGCCAGGAAGATCAATATCGGCAGGTAATTCTGCAGCAATTTTCCGACCGCTACGGACTTACGATGGTGCCCGCAAGAACAGCCGGTATTGTAACTGTCCGCGGGGTCCCGTGGGATCCCCGCGCTTGCATCCTCGGAACTCAAATGGTGCCGGCGGTCGGACTCGAACCGACACGGGTTTCCCCACTAACCCCTCAAGCTAGCGCGTCTACCAATTCCGCCACGTCGGCAACAGAAAACAGGAAATCGTCGAGATCACTCGCCGGCCGGCGCTGCTGGTGCAGGCGCAGGATCAGTCAGCTGCGGCACGGCATCGCCATCCACGTCCGCAGGCGCGGGGGCTGGCGCTGACGTGACAGGCTCGGTCACCAACTTATCGACCAGGCTGTCAGGCTGTTGCGCATGTGGCCTCGTTGCAAACCAGGCGAGCGACAGGCTGCTCATGAAGAACAGCGTCGCCAGCACGGCGGTCAGCTTCGAAAAGAAGGTCGCCGAGCCGCGCGCACCGAACACGGTTCCGGAAGCTCCCGCACCGAAACCCGCGCCAGCATCGGCACCCTTGCCCCGCTGCAGCAGCACGAGCCCGACGATGCCGACGCAGAGTATGCCGTGCAGTACTGTGATCAGTTGTTGAAGCATGGTTGCCTACAATTGTGCTGCGCAGCGATCAGTTCCTGACCGCAGCACAGATCCTTCCAAATTCATCCGCCTTCAGCGACGCTCCGCCGATCAGGCCGCCATCCACATCCGGTTTCGCGAACAGCTCCGCGGCGTTTGACGCCTTGACGCTGCCCCCGTAGAGAACCCGAAGGGAAGCCGCAATTGTAGCATCATTTTCCGCAATTCGGCCCCGGATCAGGGCATGGACTTCCTGCGCCTGCTCAGGCGTCGCCGTGCGGCCCGTGCCGATCGCCCAGACCGGCTCGTAGGCCACGACCGCTGCGCCGAATCCGGCGACACCGGCAAGGCCCACAACGGATTCGAGCTGACGCGTGACGACCTCGCGCATTGCGCCACGCTCGCGTTCCTGCAGGGATTCCCCGACGCACAGGATCGGCACCAGGCCATGACGCAGGGCAGCGACGAACTTCCGTGCGACGAGTACATCATCTTCCCGATACAGGGCGCGCCGCTCGGAATGGCCGACGATGACAAATCGGCAGCCGACATCCGCGAGCATCGCAGCCGACACTTCGCCGGTATGGGCGCCGGAGTCCTCGGCGCAGACATCTTGCGCGCCCAGCATGATCGCGCTGCCGCGCAGGTGGTGGGCCGCCTCAGTCAGATAGACGAACGGCGGGCAGACCACGACATCCGCCGCTCGGACGCCAGAATCCATCGAGATTAACTCGCCGATCAGGCGGCCAGCCTCGGCTCGGCTGCCGTGCATCTTCCAGTTACCGGCCACGATTGGTCGTCGCATGTCAGGTTCCCGCAGCTGCCGCCCGCACCACGTCCGCCAGCGTCGCAGCGTGAATGCCGACTGCCTGGGCATCCTCACCCTCGACCATCACTCGAATGACCGGTTCGGTGCCTGACGCGCGCAGTACGACACGGCCGCGCTTGCCCAGCGCCTGCTCGACCATGGCGATTGCTGCCGTAACCGTCTTGTCGGCGGCGGCGTCGAAGCGGCGCGCGACCTGAACGTTGATCATTTCCTGCGGAAACTTCTGCATGCCGGCCGCAAGCTCCGCAAGCGTCTTGCCGGTCGCCTTCATGACGGCAAGCACTTGCAGCGCCACAATCAGGCCGT
>JANPCY010000566.1:0-5521 GCA_031431175.1 Steroidobacteraceae bacterium
CAGCCACTGCGCGCCAAGCATCGCTTTACGCAGCGGGGTCATCTGCGAATAAAGCGTGATCGGCTGGCGGCATTCCATTTGCAGATAGATTTCCATGTGATCCATCAGGTTGCCGCCCACCTGCCACTCGTCGCTGAACGAGTAGCTGCCGAACAGCTTGAAGGAATGGCGACGGTCGTTGGGCAGATAGCCTCTGGCACCGTCCATCAGGCCGGGATAGTCGAAATCCTGGGTGATGCCGGCGTCGTCCTGGCCGTTGTCCGACTTCACGTAGCCTTCGGTGTTGCCCTTGCTCTCTGCCCAGGTGTAGGAGCCCTGCAGGAACCAGTTGTCGAACCTGCCCTCGACCAGCAGCTCGAGCGCCGTGTACTTACGCTCAGCTTTATCGAAGCCGAGCGCCGCGGCCGGGATGTTGACCACGGTCAGGTTGCCGTCACCCGCGAGGTCCACGTTCGCGGACAGGTCCTGGCCCGGGTTGGTCAGGAAGCAGTGGTTGACTGCGCCTGCGATCGCGCCCGCCTCGACGTCGGTATAGCCGTTGTCGAGCGCCCAGTTGTAGGGCTCGTCATAGTTGCAGATGTCGTCCATGCCAGACTGGAGTTCGCGGTAGATACCACGAAGGCCCGCCGTCCAGTTATCGGTCAGCTGCTGCTGGTAGCCGAGGATGAACTCGTCCTGGTACATCGGCGAAATGTTGTTGTCGACCACCGCGCGCGCATCCGGCACATTTCCGTCGCTGGTGATGAACTCGGTGCCCAACGCCGCCAAGCCACCGGGAGCGCCCGTGACGGGATCGATGGAAGTGAACGTGTACCAGGTGAAGCGGTCTTCCTCGGCGCCGGCCAGGCGCACGTTGGTGTTCGAATACACCGGGATGTAGTAGCGGCCGAGGTTGGCGAACAGCTTCTTTGTCGAATCGCCCTCGATGTCCCAGGAGAAGCCCAGGCGCGGCGCCTCGGTGTCCTTGACGTCGATGAAGCTGCCGCCCAACGAGTTCAGGTTCTCGAAAGACTCGCTGCGGAAGCCGGCATACACCAGGAAATTGTTCGTGACATTCCAGGTGTCCTCGACGTACCAGGCGGAGTTCTTGGTGAGGAAAGTGCCACCGTTCTTGAAGTAGCGTCCGCGCACCACCTCGGTCACGCCGGCCGGCACAATGCCGCCGTTACCCGTCAGCGTGTTGCCAGGCGCGGTCTCGTCGTAGCGCCAGTAAATGCCACCCGAATACTCGGCACCGTCGACGGTCTCGAACTCCTCATCGTCCAGACCGAACTTCACGGTGTGGTCACCGATCGCCCACTCGGCATCCAGGCGGTAGGCCGTGCGATTGTCGCCGGCGTCGGGAACGCCCTTCGTGACAGTGACCCAGCAGCCTTGAACACCCAGCGGCCCAACGACCGCGACGGTGCGTGTATCGACGATGCGAGGGCAAGTCTCGGAGTTGGAGTCGCTTGTGGATCGCGAGTACTCGCCGTAACCATAGAGTGCCGACAGGGTGAAATTATCGGTCAGGTAGCCCGTCCAGCGGCCGATGTAGTTGTCGCCGCCCCGCTTTTCATATGAGGTACCGGCCAGGTCGCCACCACCCCAGGAGAGGTCGCCCGGAGCGCGGTTATAAACCTTGCCATCGGTCTCCCGCTCGTCCCGAAAGGCCGTCAGCTCAAGCAGATTCTTGTCGTTGATTTGCCAGTCCAGCTTGAGCAGGCCCTGCGGTGTCGTGGACTTGTAGTAGTCGCTGCCGCCCTCGTTCTGCCCGAACCTCTCAATCTGCGCGGCCTGGGCAAGCAAGAACATGAAAAGCTTGTCCTTGACGATCGGGCCACCGACATCAACGCTGAAGACAGTACGCTCGGTCTGCTCCGACACCCTGGTTTCAAACACGCCGTCGCGATCCGGGTCGTAGGTGAAACGATCCGAGTCGTTGAGCGACTTGGGCTGGAAGACCACGTCGGCGCCAAATTGCCAGTCGTTGGTGCCGCTTTTGGTGATGACGTTCACGACGCCGCCCAGCGACCGGCCGTATTCGGCACCGTAGCCGCCGGTCTTGACCTGCTGCTGGGCGATCGCCGCAAAGGGTACCTGGCTGAAGGCCAGGCCCGTGACGATGTTGGTGACGTTGAAGCCGTTGACGAAGTACGCGTTCTCGGCCACCGAGGCGCCGCCGATGGAGGCGAGGCCCTCCCTGGTGCCGAAGCGGTTGTCGCCCTTGACGGTGCCTGGCGCCAGCAGGGCCACGGCGGTGACATTGCGCGGCACCGCGATAGCGTCAATCTTTTCCCGGGTCATGATCGTGCTCGACTCAACCGAGGACACGTCGATCGGGTTCACGAGGGTGCTACCCACGACCTCGACGCCCTCAAGCTTCGTCATCCTGGCGAAATTCACCGCAGTGCCGGTACCGATGTTGACCGTGACATTTTGCGTCAGTGTGGTGCCGTCAGCCCGTCGCACGGTCACGACGTAATTGCCGGTCGGCGTCGAGCTGGCGCGGAACGAGCCGTCGGAACCTGCGGGGATCTCGCGCTTGAAGCCGGTCTGCGTATTCTCGATGACGATGACGTCACCGGGTGAGGCCTTGCCGAATATGGCTCCCGCGGAATTGGACTGTGCCTGGGCCCCGGAGGCCAGCACCATGCCCACTGCGAGACTCAAGGCGCTGCGCTGTAATACGTGTCTGGAAATCTTTCGGGCTGACATTTCTTGACCTTCCTTATGTAGATGGCTTGACGGCCAACCTGCGACCCCACACCGCTGCCATCCCGGTAATCAACGGCAGCGCACACAAATTATTCGCCGGCCTTACGGCCGACTGCCGGAAGTTAGCAGATCAAATCATCCGAAGCAACAGGCTGTTGCGATGGGACAACGCGACTTTAGACGGCTTTCTCGCCGGTCCGGCCTGCTGTATACACCCTGCAACGAAAACTGTTGCGCGCCAGCCACGATTAAGAAAGGCAGTAGCCGCAGCGACGTTTTCAATCCTATTTTCGCGCTCCAAAAGCCGGGTGGACGATACGATCGCCAGCCTTGAGCTCGATGCGATCCGCCTCGCCCGCCACGAGTTCGAGCACGCCCTGGACCGGCGCGACCGATTCGATGGAGTCCAGCGACAGTGGAGGGGTGTTGTGGGCAATGTTAACGATGACCCCGTCTGGTCCGATGAACACGATGTCTAGCGACAGATATGTGTTCTTCATCCAGAAGCTGGCGAACCGGGGCTCTTCGAACAGGAACAGCATGCCGTGACCGGCCGGCAGTGACTTCACGAACATGAGACCGCGTTCGCGGCTCCGGTCGTTGTCGGCAATCCAGACCCTGAAGTCGTGCCGGCCGCCGGCCGTGATCAGCTGGATCTCGGCACGCGGCAGATCGGCGAATGGCACAGGCACACACTGGCCAAGCGCGCCAGCGGATCCGGTACACAGGCCCACGAGAACCAGCAGTGCCAGGACGCGCCTCATTGAGAGGGCGGCAAGGATTCGGGCGTCACGCCGTCTCCCTTGCTGAAAGTCACGAGTCCGGTAAAGTCGAATCGCGTCAGCAAGACGGCGCCATCACCGTCCAGTGCGCGCGCCGGCACGGTGCAGAATCCCCGTGCACTGACCCGGTAGCTTTGCGGCGGCAGTGACGGGTCCACCAGCGCAAGCTGTTCGACTTCGTCGAACACACAGCGGTTGTCTCCCTGCGTGCCGTAGATGTGTTCACCGGCTTCGTCCAGCAGCGTGACATTGACCGGCACGCTGCGCGCCGAGATGCCCATGCCGAGTTCAGGTGCCGCGAACACGATCGCGAGTTCCCCGGCGCCGGGTAATGGTCCCGAAAATCGCAGCCGCAGCCCGTAGCCATCGGGACGCGGCATGCCGGTGCAGTCGAGTTCCGGCTCACGCCATTCGACGTCGGCCTCGATGCTGCCGCGCAGCCGCATCGACAGGAATCCGGTATTTCCTGGCAGGCAGCGCTCCGCAGCCATATCGGATGGAGCTATTGGTACGACGCCTTGCGGTACGACGCCTGGCGGCAGGACGCCTGGCTCGGGCAGGCCGAGAAACAGGAGCGCGATCAGTGGCGGCATCACTCGCGAACTGCCCGACTCAGGCAGCGTCTCTGCGGGCGACCAGCAGGTTCTTGGCGAGCGTGCCGTGGGCCCGGCCGATGCCCCGCACGAGATGCATCACACCAGTCAGCAGCAGGACTCCGGCAATGAAAATCAGCGGCGCGAGCGCCGGCGACGGGCCGAAGTAGATGCCGTTATCGAAATCACCGAAGCCCGTGTCCAGCATCAGGCCGGCGATCGAGCCGACGATCAATCCAAGCCCGACCGAGATGCCGGTGATCGCGATCGTGAAGTACAGGATCCCCAGCGGCAGCATCAGCAGGAAATAGAACATCGTCGTCCAGGTGCGGCGATCCGTGAGCATGTCCTTGATGCGCTCGAAAATCGGCGTTCCCTTGCTGGGGTAGAGCGGACGCCGCGGCATGCGCTGGCCCAGCAGTCCCTCGACCAGCCGGCCCTCGGCGAGCGCCAGCACGCGCGTGAATCCCACGAACAGCAGGAACACCGGGATGCCGATGATCATGATCATCAAGCCGGCCGACATGGAAAGTCCGGTGACGGTGGCGGTGAAGTAGAAGATGCCTGTCACCAGCGCCAGCAACATGTAGAAGAGGGCGGTCCAGGTTCTGGTGTCGCCGTAAACGGCGAAGAACCGGCCGAATGCGGTTCGGGACACCTTGCGCGGCGGCGGCGCGAGGGCCGTGCGGACCTGTTTCTCGGTCGTGCGATAGGCCTCCGCGACCTCGTCGGGTGCGCCATAGGTGCTGGCGATGAGCTCCAGCGTATCGGCTTCGTTTCGCTCCGGATTCGCCGCGACTTCCGCGCGCAGGTACTCCTCTGCGTCATAGAGCGCATCCTGAACGAGGGCCGGGTCTTCTCCCGCAAGCGCAGCGCGGAGCGCTTCGAGGTATTGCTCGATCGAGCGTGGTGCGGACGGTTCGTTCATGACGATGCTCCCTTGGATTCCGTGAACTCATCGACAAAATCGCGTGTGGCGTGCCAGATGTCGCGCCACTCGGCCAGCGTCCTGCGTCCGGCGTCCGTGATCCGGTAGTAACGGCGTGGCGGGCCAGAGTAAGACGGCACGATTCGGCTCGCCAGCAGGCCATTGGCTGACAATTGGCGCAGGACCGGGTACAGGGCGCCCTGTTTTACCGGCGAATCACCGTCTGCGAGGTGCTGCAGGCGCTTGGCAATCTGGTAGCCGTAGAGGTCCTCGTCGGCCTGGTTGAGCACGGCGAGCAGGACCAGACCCACCAGGCCCGCATTCAATTCCCGCTGGAATTTCTGCGAGAGCCGCTCCTGTTCAGAGGCGTCCTCTGCACCGGTCATCGAGGTGGTTTTTGGCTCCACGAAATGCTACCCATTTATCAGCATGATGGAGTAGATAATACTACTAAGTTAGTACTAGTCAAGCCCGCGATCCTATTTGAGCCGGCGGGCTATGCGGCTCCATCGGCGCGGCTC
>JANPCY010000567.1:0-16237 GCA_031431175.1 Steroidobacteraceae bacterium
CGCCAAACAGAACCGTCGAATTCCAGAGTGCGATGTACATGAGCATCACGCCCCCGTATACGAGCGCGAGGACATTTACCGTCATGCCCCAGCGGCCGAGGTTGAACCACGCCGGCTTGTGCGGCCAGCCCCGCAGGCGGGCCTGCAGGACACCGAGGTTGCAGAGGAAGTAGCTGAGGTAGATGAGGCCGGTCGCCGCGATTGAGAGGACAAAGCCACCGAACGGTCCGGTCACGAGGATCGGAATTGTCGCGATGACCCCGACCGCAATTGCCGCATTCGCGGGCGTCTTGAATGTGGGGTTAACTTTGCCCCAGATCGATCCAAACGGCAGATGGCTTTCACGGCTCATCGAAAACATCATGCGGGTCGCCGCACCCTGGATCGCCAGCGTGCAGACGAACACCGACACGAGGATGACCAGCAGGTAGATCTCCCCGAGGGTGATCCCTGCCACGATCTCCTGGGTGAGGTTGGCAGTGATGATCGTGGCGATCGGGAATCCGCCAGCCATGCCTTCCGCCATCGCGTCCGGAATGCTCGGTGTCGCCAGGATGACGCCGAGCAGGAAAATCACGCCGACCGCGCCGGAGATGAGAATCGAAGCGAGCACGCCGCGCGGCGCCTGGCGGCTCGCGTCTACGGTCTCCTCGCCGAAGGTTCCAGCCGTGTCGAAGCCGTACACGATGAAGATCGACATGAACATGCCGAGTGCGAATGCCGCCAGGAAACTCCCGTTCGTCGCCTGCTCGGTCCCTGCGAAATCGAACAGGACCGACACCGGCTGATGATTGGCGAAAAACAACAGGATCAGCGCGAAGACCAGCATGCCGAGGATTTCCGTCGCCACGCCGATGTTGTTCAGGAGGGCCATGAGTTGCACCCCGAATGCGTTGATCATCGTCGTGATCAACAGCGACACGAGGGCGATGAATGTATGCATATTGCCGATGCCGATCGGCGACGGCGAATCCAGGAATTCCTGCCCGCCACCGTTGAAGCCGGCGATGACGTAGCCGATGATTACGGCCACCGCGCTGACGGTCAGCACCTGGGCCCAGAAATAGAACCAGCCGGTGAACCAGCCGAGCGTGCGGTTCGAAAGCCGCTTCGACCACTGGTAGATCGAGCCGGCGATCGGGAAGTGGCTCGCCAGCTCGGCGAATACCAGGGCGACCAGCAATTGCCCGCCGATGACTACCGGCCAGGTCCAGAAGAACGCCGGACCGCCAAGGCCGATACCGGCGCCGAAGTTGCCGAACGAGCCCGTCGAAACGCTGATGAAGCTGAAGGCGATAGCGAAGTTCGACAGGAAGCCTAGCGTTCGCCTCAACTCGGGTTTGATGCCGAGCGATCGTAATTGCGCATCGTCGCGCGCGATCTGGTCGCGGTTCATCTGGTCGGTGGTCACGATGTTTTCTCCCTCTATCCAACGAGCGCAATCACGGGCGGTCGCCCATCCAGGCTGCGCGGCAGCATAGGAGCGGACCCAGCGGCCCGTCAACGGTGTTGCAAAAGGGGGGATCCCGGCCGGCCCTTGCGGCGCGGCGCTGCAGTACCTAGCATCCGGGCCCAGTGCGTTGGTGTAACCGCGAGCGAAAGGACTGGAATGGCGAACGACAGGATGTGGTGGGAGCGCGAGGACCTGTGCTATCGCTTCGGCCGCCTGCATTTCGGCGGACGCGCGCTGGAGTCCTTTGTCACGGAGGCGGGCACGCCGACATTCGTCTATCGCGCGGCACGGGTGCGCGACAACCTCCAGCGGTTGCGTACGGCGCTCGCGTCGCACGGCGTCGAGCACGATGCCTTCTACGCGATCAAGGCGAATCGCTATGCGCCGCTCGTCACTTATCTCAAGCTGCTCGGGCGCTGCGGCATTGATGCATGCTCGCCCGCGGAGCTCTGCTACGCACGCCAGGTCGGCTTCGAGGAGACGGAAATCTCCTACACAGGCACATCCGTATCGGATAGTGATCTCGACTGCCTGCAACGCCATCCCGGCGTGCACATCAATTGCGACTCGCTCTCCACGATCCGGCGGCTTGGCAAGCGTTGTCCCGGACGGCGCATCGGCATCCGTGTCAATCCCGAGCTGGGCGCGGGCTACAACGACATGATGCGATACGCCGGCGAGAAGGCTACCAAGTTCGGTATCTATCGCGACCGCTTCGAGGAAGCGCTCGCCACGGCGCACGCAGCGGGAATGCGCGTCGAAGCGCTGCACTTCCACTTCGGCAGCGGTTATCTAGGCAATGCGCTCGAAGTGCTCGACCGGGTGCTTGAGCGCGTCGGCGCGCTGCTCGACGCCCATCCGGAGATCCGCACGCTCAACATCGGCGGGGGCCTCGGCATACGGCTCGCCGAGACGGAAATTTCCATCGACCTCGAGCGCTGGGCGGCGATCGTCGCGCGTCACGTAGTCCACCGCGGCGTGCGCGTCCAGGTGGAGCCCGGCGACTATCTCATCAAAGATGCGGGATTGCTGCTGTTGCGCGTCAACACCGTGGAGGACAAAGCGGGCACGCGCTTTGTCGGCGTGGATGCAGGCTTCAACATCCAGAATCTCGCTGCCTACTACCACACGCCGTTCATCGTCGCTCCGCTCAGCCGGGTCGCGGGCACCCCGCTCGAACGCGTGACCATCGCGGGTAACATCAACGAGGCGATCGACCTGCTGGCAGAGGACGTGGAGCTGCGGGCGCTGGCCGAGGGCGATCTGCTCGCCCTGTTGAACGCGGGCGGTTACGGCTCCTCATCTAGCTCGAACCACTGCATGCGCGGCGAGTTCCGCGAGTATCTGCTCCTCGACGAGGCCTGATCGAAACGGGGCCGCAAAAGCGCTGACGCCGCGATACAGCGCGTGAATGCCAGTATCATAGCGTCAATGGTGATTCGGAGCCGGTCGTGAACGAGCTGGTGGAATGCGTTCCCAATTTTTCCGATGGGCGCGATGCCACCGTGATCCGCGGCATCACGGCGGAGATCGAGGCAGTGCGCGGCGTGACGCTGCTCGATGTCGATCCCGGTGAGGACACGAACCGCACGGTGGTCACATTCGTCGGCGCGCCGGAAGCAGTGGCAGAGGCCGCCTTCCGCGCCGGGAAGCGCGCTGCCGAAACCATCGACATGGCGAAGCATCACGGCAGTCACGCGCGCATTGGCGCGATGGACGTCTGCCCCTTTGTGCCGGTCGCCGGCGTCACCATGGCCGACTGCGTTGCGCTGGCAAGGGAGGCCGGCCGCCGCATCGGTGAGCTCGGCATCCCGGTGTATCTCTATGAGCACGCCGCTTCGAGCCCGGCCCGCAGAAACCTTGCGGCGGTGCGGGCCGGCGAATACGAAGGGCTGGAAAGGAAACTGGCGGACCCGGCGTGGAAGCCCGATTTCGGTCCGGCCAAGCACAACTCGCGCAGCGGCGCCTACATCATCGGTGCGCGCGAATTTCTGATTGCCTACAACGTCAATCTCGCGACGACCGACAAGCGTTACGCGGACGACATCGCCTACAACCTGCGCGAGCGCGGCCGCCACAAGCGCAGCGGCAATGTCGCGCCCTTTTACTACAAGGGCCAAGCGGTCGTATTTGCCAGGGACCATTTCCCCTGTGGGGCTTGCGATCATGTCGCGAAGTCATGGGACGCACTCGCGGCGCATTACCGCGATGCCCACGGCAAGGACCTTGCGGCGCGCTATGCCGCGCTCGGCTACCCGGTGGGGGAAGTTGAAGGAAGGCCGGTCTACGCGGATGGCCGCTTCTCGCACGTCAAGGCAGTCGGCTGGGTGGTCGACAAATACCGGCGCGCGCAGATCTCCATCAACCTGACCGATTTCAAAGTGGCTCCGGCCCACGCGGTCCTGGAGGCTGCGCGCGAAGAAGCCGCGCAGCGCGGGATTGCCGTCACCGGTTCCGAAATAGTCGGTGTGGTCCCGTTCGACGCGATGCTGGAGTCCGGCCGCTACTACCTGCGCCGCATGCGCAAATCCACCGGGCTGCCGGTTGGCGACGTGATAGAAACCGCGGTGCAGGCCATGGGCCTGCGCGATGTCGCGCCATTTGAAACGGAGAAGAAAGTCATGGGTCTGCCACACCAAGCCGGAGATCTGGTTCGCAAATCGGTCGTAGAATTCGTCGATGAGGTTTCGCGCGACACGCCCGCCCCGGGCGGCGGCTCGATTGCCGCGCTCGCGGGCTCGATCGGAGCGGCGCTTGCCGCGATGGTCGCGAACCTGACGGCCGGCAAGGCCGGATTTGACGGCCGCTACGAGGAACTGGACGCTATCTCGGCAAAGGCGCAAGGCATCAAGGACCTCCTGCTCGCCGCGGTGGACGAGGACACGCAGGCCTTTAACGGCGTCATGGACGCGCTGCGCATGCCAAAGGACACGCCGGTCCAGAAGACCGCGCGCAGCGAAGCCATTCAGTCCGGCTACAAGCACGCCACCGAGGTTCCGATGCAGACCGCCCGGCACTGCCGTGCGGCGCTGGAACTTTGCCTGATGGCTGCGCGCTGTGGGAATGACGTCATGATCACCGACGCCGGCGTCGGCGCGCTGGTTTCCCTTGCGGGGGTGAAGGGTGCGGCCTACAACGCGCGCATCAACCTGAAGTCGATCAAGGATGCCGACTACGTCAGGCGTACCTGCGCAGATATCGCGCACCTCGTCGATGAAAGCCGGAATATCGCCGATATCGTCGAACGCGAGGTGGAGCGGGTGATGAGCGGGTTGATCGCGGGACCCGCGGTGTCCTTGTAGGGATCGCCGACGGTGTCGCCGCTCGCGGCGCAACTGCTTGAAGTCGACCACGCGCCCATGAGCGTGTCGGCCTGCCCCATGAGATGCCTGTCGCGTGCAACCACGGTATGACTCACCTGCCACTGGGGCTGGGTAACAGGCCGGCCAGCGACGGCTGTTCACCCGGCCGTTTCACCAGTTTGCCGCCGATCATGACCATGGATACGTGCTCCAGCGCGCTGATATCCGTCAGAGGATTGCCCGGCACTGCGATGATATCGGCGAGCTTGCCGCGCTCGATGGTGCCGAGGCGATCGTCCCAGCGCAGCAGTTCCGCGGCTACACGTGTACCGGCCTGGATCGCGTCCATCGGCGGTATTCCCGCCTCGACAAAGACCGCGAATTCCCGCGCATAAAATGTCGGATCGGCTATGCCGGCGCCAAGGTCGAGCCCCACGACAACCTTGACGCCTGCGCGATGCGCACGCGCGATGGCCGCCAGGAACTTGCTGCGGTCGTTCTTGAGGTAGTCGTCGTTCTTGTCCTGCGCGCGCAGCTTGTCGCCTTCCGCATAGTAGTCGCCGACATAAACCGTGGGTACGAGAAAGGTCCCGCGCTTCGCCATCATGCTGATGGCTTCATCGTCCATATAGGTGCCGTGTTCGATCGACCGTACACCCGCGGCCACGGCCTGCTTGATGCCCTCGGTGGCATGGGCGTGGGCGGCAACCGGTACGCCGAGGCGATCGGCTTCCGCGACGGCAGCGCGCAATTCCTCGGGGGAGAAAGCGACATTGCGAGGATTGTCGCCCACCGATTCGAAGGTACCCGTGACCAGGAGCTTGATCCAGTCGGAACCATACTTCACTTCCTCGCGAACCGCCTTTCGGATTTCCTCCGGTCCATCGGCGACCAGCCCGTCCGCACGCACATGTTGCTCGGGAGACAGGTAGTTGACGTCTCCGCCACCGCCGGTGATCGAGATGTAATGCCCAGCCCCCGTAATACGCGGCCCGATGAACACGCCGGAGTCGATGGCACGGCGGATATCCTGGTTCGCGTAGAACACGTCGGCATCGCCCACCACGCGCACGCTGGTCCAGCCTGCGAGCAGCAGGCGCTGCAGGCCAGCCAGGCCCATCAGCGCCTTGAACGCCGACGAGTTCTCGAGATGTGCGCTCTGGTAGTCGCTCGCAAACATCAGCGGATGTTCATGGGCGTTGATCATGCCGGGCATCAAGGTCGCGTTGCCGAGTTCAACGATCTCGGCCCCTGGCGGAATGATCGAGCGATCACCCACCGCAATAATGCGGTCACCGTCGACCAGGACCACCGCATCGCTCATGAGGACAGCACTGCGTCCGTCGATCAGGCGATCCGCGATCAGCGCCGTCGCGGCGTGGGCGGTGCCACCGAGCGCGACCAGCGCGAACACTGAGGCAATGACTAAAGCGTGACGCGCGCGGCGCGGGTACGTCCTGCAAGCCACGAAGTGGGGGTCATTTTGCATGAGATGTTTTCCCGCCGGAGGCAGAGTTGATCGGTGACGATGTTGGGCGACCAATCATAGCGTGACGCAAGGATTCGCGCGTCGCGCGGCAGTCCAGCGCTGCACATCGATCTCCGGACACTCGTGGGCGCGGTCATTGAGCACGCACAATGGCCGGAACTGCACTATTGTATTCGTCGACCCTGTGTGGCGCAGTCGAGGTGACCCATGAAGTTCACATCAGATCGGCGAAGCAGAGTGTACTGTACCGTGTTGTGCCTGGTGTTCACCGTGGGCGCAGCGTGGGCGGGCTCCGAGTCGCCCATGGGCCCGCCGGCCGGCGGCGGTCCGTACCGCGCGAGTGATCTCATTGAACTGGTCACACTCGATCCCCGAATCAAGCTCGATATACGCCACGCCACGTCGAATAACTTCATCGGCAAACCGGTCTATACCGAAGCGCGCGCCTTCCTGCAGCGGCCAGCTGCGGAAGCCTTGCTTGCGGCGCATCGATGGTTGCGCACAAAAGGTTATGGCGTGGTGATTCACGACGGTTACCGCCCCTGGGCGATCACCAAGCTGTTCTGGGACAGCACGCCGCCGGAGCAGCGAATATTCGTCGCTGATCCGGCGATCGGCTCGAGACACAATCGCGGTTGCGTGGTCGATATCGGCCTGTATGAACTGGCGAGCGGCCGCGGCGCGCGCCGCGCGCGATCTGCTACGCGAAGCGATGGAGCGCGAGGGATATTTCTTCGTCCTGCCCGAGGAATGGTGGCACTACGATTACAAGGACTTCCGCGAGTACGCGATCGAGGACATTCCGTTCAGCGCAATCGACAGCGCCTCCGCCGCCGCGCCATGAGCCGTGCGCGGCAGGTGCGAGCCCGCGTGCACTGAGCGCATTCTGGCGGCGGCAGGGAGCCGGTGTGCGGGATGCGGTTGGCGGGAACGCCCGTAGCAGGAGCTTGAGACGGCTGTGCGGGCCGTTCGCAACTCTGTAGGTGCGGTGGAAGACGCGCCGGACCGTGATGCGCGTCACATTCCGCAGCCGCACGAACTCAGCCATCAGGCAACCATTCACGCAACGCAACCGCCCAATCCGGCCTTCCGCATCCACGCACAACACCCTGGACGCTCCCGCCCAAGAGGCGAATCGCAACCGGAGGTAACTTATTGCAGATTGGGTCACAGCGGTTGGCAACCCGCTGCTCCAAGATTGCTGGGCGGAGCATGCCCGCTTTGCGGATTCTGGCAGACCAAAGAGTCGTTGATTCAAAGGCTTTGACGTGGATATTCTGACCGGCTCGGATCCGAAAATCGTATTGGCCTTCTGGTCGGGCGTTGCGGTTGCGGCGATCACATGCATCATGTTGGCGGTGATTATCGTCATGCGGCAGGTGGTGCTGCGCCGCGAAAGGATCCACGCCAACGCTGTCGCTTTCTGGAGTGCGATCGTCATCGCCACGCCGGTCGATGGCGTCGGCAAGATACCGCCGTTGCCCGATCGCGACATGACGGGCTTTCTCGAAGTGTGGAACGAGGTGCACGAGCCGTTGCGCGGCGGCACCACAGCGCACCTGACCCGGGTTGCCCGCGAGCTTGGGCTGGAGGAACGCCTTTACAACCGCCTGTCTCATGGCCGTTTTCATACCCGGTTGGTGGCCATTATCGCCATGGGACATATCCAGAACGCCGAAAGCTTCAGACGGATAGAGAAGTTCATGGACGACACGAATCCAATAGTTTCCTTGTGCGTCGCACGCGCCCTGATGCAAATCGACCCGGACAAGGCAATCTCGATGTTCGTACCGCGGATCGCGAGTCGCAGCGATTGGTCGCAAGGAAGCATCGCGACCATCCTGAACGAGGCCGGCGCTGATCGGGTGACCAGGGAGTTGTCTGAAGCCACGCTTCAGGCCAATGTCGACATGGCCCCGCGGTTGATCCGTTTCCTTGCCAGCGTAAGTCCGGAGTCTGCAGGGCCGATCATCCGGAACATTTTACTGGCGTCCCTGGACGGCGGATTGATTTCGACCTGCCTCCAAGTCATGTCGAATCCCGAGGATCTGGATTGCGTGCGTCCGTTGTTGGTACATCCACGCTGGCATGTGCGGATGCAGGCAGCGGTCACTCTCGGCCGACTCGGGGTTCCGGGCGACGAACAGCTCCTTGTCGCAATTCTGTCGGACCAGCAATGGTGGGTCCGCTATCGCGCCGCCCAGGCCTTGATGGCGTTGGGTTTTGTCAACACCGATGGCATGCGCCGCATTCTGAATTCACAGACTGACGATTACGCTCGCGACATCATCAAGCATGTGCTTGCTGAAGGGGCAATGATCAAAGTTGTAGTCACTAAAAAGGCGACGGCGGCGGCATGACCTACGTCACGGCGATAATTGCATTTCTGCAGGGAGTCCAGTGGATCGACCTGATCCTGGCGCTGCAGTGGCTGTTTCTTTGCTACTTTATCTGCATCAACACGGCCTATCTGACACTCAACTACATTTCTGTCTTCAGCATTATTGGCTACATGCGCGATCATCGCGCCGACTATCTGCCAACAAACCTGGCGTCGTACCAGCCCCCAGTCAGCATCCTGGTCCCGGCCTATAACGAAGAAGGCTCGATTGTTTCGTCCGTCCATTCCCTGCTTGGGTTGGAGTATCCGGAGTTCGAGATCGTGGTGATCAACGACGGCTCGACGGACAACACGCTCGACGAGGTCATCGCTGCGTTTGGAATGGTCGAGTTCCCGGAAGCTTATCGTCGGCGGATTGAAACCGCGGCGGTCAGGAAGATCTACGCCTCATCGCGCTACCCGCGTGTACGGCTTATCGACAAAGACAATGGCGGCAAGGCGGACACTTTGAACGCCGGAATCAACTGCGCCCGTTATCCGCTGTTTTGCTCGATCGACGCCGATTGCATTCTGCAACCAGACAGTCTTGGCAGGGTAGTACGGCCGTTTCTGGAGGATCCCACGATGGTCGCGGTGGGTGGAGTGGTCCGCGTCCTGAACGGCTGCACGGTCCGCAATGGCCTTATGGAGAAGGTTGGATTGCCGCAGAACTACCTGGCCAGGTTTCAGCTTGTCGAATACCTTCGCGCTTTCCTGTTTGGACGCCTGGGCTGGTCGCCCCTCAACGCCCTGTTGATCATTTCCGGCGCATTTGGTGTGTTCAAGAAAGAGCGCGTGATCGCTATCGGTGGCTATCGCAGCGAGACAGTGGGCGAAGATATGGATCTGGTGGTGCGGCTGCACCGAAACCTGCGCCGGGAGAAGCGCCCGTATCGAATCACTTTTGTGCCGGACCCGATCTGCTGGACCGAGGTGCCTACTGACCTCAAGTCGCTGAAGACACAACGCATGCGCTGGCAGCGCGGACTGGCTGAAAGTCTGGCGCCGAATTTCGCAGCCCTGTTCGATCGTCGCGGTGGCGCAGTGAGCTGGCTGGCCTTGCCATTCATGTTCACGTTCGAACTGCTTGGTCCGGTAATCGAAGTAATCGGCTATGCCATCATGATCCCGCTATGGCTGTTGGGCCTGATCCCGTTGCAGTCGTTCCTGGTGTTCCTGTTCCTTTCGCTTGGTCTGGGTGTGCTGCTGTCGACCAACGCCCTGTTCCTCGAGGAACTGTCGTTCCAGATGTATCCGCGTCTTGGCCAGCAGGTCAAATTGTTTGGCATCGCGATACTGGAAAACTTCGGCTACCGGCAGATCACGTCGGTCTGGCGCTTCATGGCGATTATTAAATGGCTATTCTCGTTTTCGAAAAAGAGCCACTGGGGTGAAATCGCCCGCGACGGATCGTGGCAGCGCCATTCCGGCTCACCCGAAGCGGACGCCCTGAGCCGCCGGGATTTGCCGACTGTGCCGTAGATTTGCCGTCCGTCAACCACGAGCGCCACTTGAAACCGCTTATCCTTTCGCTGCTAAACATCGTGTTCGCCGCATCGGCAGGGACCGCAGCCGCGCAGGCGGATATTGGCGCGGCGCCTGCAAATCCGGTCGCTACCGGAATCGCCGCGAGCCCAGCCAGTTACGACCAGCAATACCAGGCGGCACGCGCCCTGGCCAATTCCGGGCAGCGCGAAGAGGCCATCCAGGCCTTTTCCGACTTGCTGATCCGCTCGCCTGGAAATGCCGATGTGCTGCTTGGCCGGGGGCAGGTCTATGCGCGAATGGATCGCTGGCCCGAGGCTGAAGCCGACCTGCTGGCCGTCACCGCTGCGTCACCAGGCTACGCCGATGCCTGGTCAGCGCTCGGCGATATGTACATGTGGAGCGACCGGCCCAAACAGGCAATCGATCAATTTGCACGCTTGATCGACTTGCTCCCGACTGATCCGGCACCGCACATCGCCCGCGGACGGGCGTATCGGGCGGCGGGCGAATACGCGGCCGCCCGGGCGGACTTTGATGCCGCTCTCGCGCTCGGGGCCGAAGCCGGGCAGATTGATAGTTACCTGCTCTCGCTCATGCCGCGCGTGAACAATCCCGAAGTGGCGGTTCCGGCGGGGGTCCCGTGGTCCGCCACGCTCGGCGCCAGCTGGACCGAGTTCAGTCCATCCAGAACAGGCTGGAGCGACGACATCCTGTCGGTGCGACGCCATTTCGAACGCGGGTCATTGGCGCTGGAGTCCGTCGATGCCCGGCGTTTTGGCAGCAGCGACCACGCCTGGGCGCTCGACGGCTATCTCGACCTCTGGAGCCGCGCCTACGCAAATCTGAGGTACCAGCACGGGCCGGACGCAACGCTATACCCAGTTCGATCCTATTATGGCGAACTTTTCCAGGGCGCAGGCCGCGGCTGGGAACTGTCCGGCAGCTACAGTCATCTCGACTTCAGTAGCTCGAACGTCGATATCTACGGCATCGGCATCGGCAAGTATGTAGGTAACTACTACATTCGTCTGCGCCATCTGTATACCCCTGGAAACAGATCGCACAGCAACAGCGATCGATTGCTCGTGCGTTACTACTACGCCGGGGATGGCGACAACTATGTCGAGGTCAATGCCGGCGCTGGAACTACCGATGCCGACACTCCCGGTAGTCCAGGCGCCAGCACGCAGACAAACACGTCAGCGGTCGGTGTGGCATTTGCGAAGTTCCCGACTCCTCGCTGGGGATTCAAGATCGGTGCCGACTATGGCCACGAATCAAACTCCTTCAACAGTCGTGGCATATCCGGGAAGCTTTACCTGCGCTGGTGATCGAAGAGGCGCCTGTACCTGCCATGCCAACCGGCGATCCAGAATCGATTCCCGCTGTACCGACTGGCCTTGGTGGCGCCGCAGCCCGGTTTCTGGACTGCCTGCCGGCTTTGGTGTTCGCGCTGCTGTGCCTGAGAACCGCCGAATTGATGATCGGCGTCCAGACGATGCCTGGACCGACGCAAGCTACCCTGACGGCGGCAACCGCCATCGGCGTGGATCTTGTCAACCTGGCCCGATACCTGCCTGGCCTTTTCCTCTGTTCGTTGCCTTTATTTCTTATCCGGTCGCGGCGTGGCAGCTTTTATGCCATCGGGCTGGCCTGGTCATTGCTGGTCCTCGTCCAGGCCGCGCTGGTCCAGTATTTCCTGACCGCGCGTGTCCCCCTCGGCTCGGATCTGTTCGCCTATTCGTGGCGCGATATCCAGACGACGGTCGCAGGTGGTGCAAGCCTGGACACGGCGCTCGCCATTGGCTTGGCACTGGGTCTGATCGGCTTGTGGTCGTTGCTGGCTCGACAAAGCCGGTGCGTACGGCCGACCTTCTCGCCGCGGGCAACTGCGGTGGTGCTTGGGCTGGGCCTGCTTGCACTGGTTGCCGCGCCACAGCGCCCTGGTGACGCAGCTTCAGATTCCGAGGACACCCGCAACCTGACGCTGACCAAAGCCGCGTACTTTTTCGACGATAGCCTTGCCTACCTGCTGCCAGCTCCACCGAGCACGCCGCCCGGCGCGGTCGCGCTGGCCGCCCAACCGCCGGTCGATACGGCGGGATCGGGCTTCCACTACCTGGATCCGAAGCACCCGTTCCTGCACTCCGAACAAACACCCGATGTCCTGGGATCCTATTTCAGGATTCGCCCGGGTCAGCCGCCCAACCTGGTGTTCCTGATAATCGAAGGCCTGGGCCGGTCGTTTTCTGGCCCTGATGCCAGCCTCGGCAGCTTCACACCGGAGTTGGACCGCCTCGCCGGCGAGAGCCTTTACTGGGAGAACTTCCTGGCCGTGCAGGGTCGGACCTTCGCGGTGCTGTCCTCGATCTTTGCTTCCCTGCCCTTCGGCGACAACGGTTTCGCCATGTTGGGCGAACGCATGCCCATCCATGCCTCGTTGCTCAGCGTGCTCAAACGGCAGGGGTACCACCTGAAGTTTTACTGCGGAACCGACCTGGACTTTGATAACGAACGCATCTTCCTCCGGCGGCAAGGGACGGACGTGCTGGTCGGAAAAGACGACTTCGGATCTCAATATCCGCGTGCCAACGACTGGGGCTACGCCGATGACGCACTGTTTACGCGGGCACTGGCGGCCGAGAACGAGGACCAGCGACAGCCCTTCGTCACGGTGATCCAGACGATGACAATGCATACGCCGTACACCTTTCCAGGTCAGCCGCAGTTCGACGCCCGCTTCGAGCAGCGATTGGACCAGCTTGGCGTGGCGCAGGACCGGAAGGATGTCTATCGCGCCTATCGAAACATTTATAGCTCGATCCTCTACACCGATGATGCCCTGGGCCGTTTCTTTGAGGAGGCGAAGAAAAACCCCGCCTACCACAACACGGTGTTCATCCTCACCGGCGACCACCGCTTGCCCGAGATCCCGATGGCCACCCGGATGGATCGTTACCACGTGCCTTTGATCATCTTCTCACCGCTGCTCAAGGCGCCGGCACGGATCAAGTCGGTGTCCTCGCATTTTGACCTCACGCCGTCGCTGCTGGCGTTCCTTTCGCATAATTATGGCGTCAAGACACCGCGGGCAGTCACCTGGCTAGGCTCGGGTCTGGACATGGAACCGTCGTTCCGCAATATCCATGCGTTTCCGCTCAAGCAGACCAAGACAAATCTGGTCGACTATGTTTCCGGAACCTGGTTCCTCAACCGGGACACGCTCTATGCGATGAGTGATGGCATGGACATCAAACCCGCCGCCGACGCCGTCGCGCTAGCTCGAGTGCAGGCCCAGTTCGCGGCATTTCGCGCTGCCAACGATCAGTTCGCACGCAGCCTGGCTCTTGTTCCCAGGGAAGTTGCGGGTAACCTGGCTGCCCATCGCGACGAAGATCGCGCGATTGTGCCCATGCGGATGGCCAGTAACGCTTCCATGCTTGCGGTCCGCGAAGTCAGCGCACCCAACGACGCACAAGCTGGGCACCTGACCATCGAAGTCGTATTCGCCAACACCGGCCGCGCGGCAACCGATACCTTCGTCCCACTGGTGGTATTGCTGACCGAAGACGGCCGCGAAGTTACGGAATCCTATGGCTCGCCGCAACGACTGGCCGCCGGGGAAACTGTCTCGCTGCAACTCCCCGTCAAGTCGCTGGGAGTGTCTCGGGGCCGCTACTTCCTGTCGGTGCTACCGTCTAACCCGGAAACCGGCAAGAACATGGGCGTCGGACGCTACCGGATTCCAATTCGTTTCAACGGCTGACCCATCGTTCGGCGGTCATGCACTCATGAATGCAGCTGTAAACAAATGGTTGCTGACCGCAATGGGATTGCTGATGTCGGTCGGCACTGCATTCGCGGCGCCCGTGGAACGGGCGGTCTGGACATGGGAGAAAGAGTCGTACGCGATGCTGGAAGATAGCGCCGCTGCCGACGATGCAATGGCATTCTTCCGTTCGAAGAAGATCCGAACAGTCTATCTGTACGCCGATGCATTTCAGGGTCGAAACCTGATCGAGAGCCGACCGGAACTGTACGGACAACTCGTTCGCCGCCTGCATCGAGCCGGTCTGCATGTCTACGCACTGCTGGGATCGGCGTATCTGAATACCGAGGAGTACGTTCTACCGGAGCGACGACAGGCTGCGTTGGCGATGTTCCAGCGGGTGCTTTCTTTCAATGCCCTGGTCGACCCGGACGAGCGATTCGACGGTGTGAACCTCGACATCGAACCGCACATCCTGGCCCAATGGTCCGAACGGAAGAACCAATTACTGCTGCAGTTCCTCGATTTGGGCCAGGCCTACATGCAATTGAAGAAAGCGTCGGGCCAGTCATTGCTTGTCGGCCCGGCCATTCCGTTCTGGCTCGACGGCATCGAGCTCGAATGGAACGGCAGGAACAAGCCGGTCAGTGAGCACGTGATCGACATTTATGATTATGTTGCGCTGATGGACTACCGTGATCACGCCGCGGGCGGCGACGGCCTCATTTCCCACGCAAAGGACGAGATGGCGTACGCCGGGCGACGCAGCCGGAAGGTGGTCATCGGCGTCGAGGTGACGCCCAATGAACTGCTGAAAGTGTCGTTCAATCACCTGACCGAGCCGGACATGGAGCGCGAGTTGGCGCTCACCGTAGATGCGTTCCAGGGAGAGAAAGCTTTCGCAGGCTTCGCAATCCACCACTATCGCGGTTACCGCGTCTGGCTCGAGCGCGAGCGCTCCAAGGACTGACTTCATGCACGCAGATGCACCAGATCCGTGTAATCTGAGCGACATGCCTGTCGTTGATTGCCACAGCCTGGTTCAGGGCATCGGTTTCATCTTTTCGAGCATTTCGCGGGCTTCCGAGTCATCGGGGTATTGCTCAAGCACGCGCTCGAAAAGAGTCTTTGCCTCGGCAAGCTGTCCTTGCCGATACTTCACATGACCCAGGCCTGACATTGCCTGAGCATCGTGCGGGTGCATTGACAGCACAAGCTTGAACTGACGCCCGGCCTCGTCGAGATCGCCACTTTGAAGGGCGCAAAAGCCCAGCCCCCCAGCGGCATCAGCCAAGTCCGGGCGCTCAGCCGCCGCCTTCGCAAAACCAGAGCGGGCCTGGTCAATTCTTCCAAGACGATAGTTGGACCAGGCCTCGAGCAGCGTCGCCTGATAGTTCTTGGCCTGAATTTCCGCGAGCTCGCGCAGGCTCTGCTCGTAGTGTCCTTCCATGAAAGCAATGTTGGCGCGATCGAGCGCCAGGACTTCTTCGGATCGCCCGGATTGCAGACTCCCTTGCTGAGTCGCCGTAGAGACCCCGGCATAGTCTTCGAGGAATTTCTGCACATTCGCGGAGCGATGCAGACCGAGGTAGCAGTGGATATAAGCGACGCCCTTGCTGTCGATGGCGGCTTGGGCGGCCGCCTTGGAGTTGGCCAGGTAGTCCTTGCCGAATGACTGCCCGAGGATGCTGGCCATCGGGAAGTTCAGTACTTGCATGCCGTGCTGCTTTGCCAGCACCCGTTCCTGGTCGAGCAGTATCTTTTCGTAAGGCAAGCTTGCGTCCAGAAGGCTGATGATCGTTGAAACGCCTTTCTTCTCAAGCGCGACGAAGTCGTCTTCCAGTGGGTAGGGGCCAAAGATGAAGCGACTCGAAACCACCGAAGGTTCAGCGCGCCAATGCTGTAACCAAATGCCACCGGGGTGCAGCAGCGCCCATATCCCTGTGCCTCCCACCAGAACGCCCAACGCCAGCGCGGACCAGATCCAGCGTGCCTTGAGCCACCTCCACATATGACTCTCACCTGTTGAATGGCGAACGGGTTTTGCCAGGATTTCACGAGCACATTTGAATGGCCGATAATGGGCTTCGAAGTATTTCATGTCGAGTCGCAAAGGGCATGCCCAGGAGTTCAAGCGCGTGCTCGTCCGGGTGAAGAAGGCCCCATGAGGGGACCTTCCGACATCGAAGCACTGTTAAAGGGTTGCGTCCCCTTTACCCCCTTTACATCCCCTTTACAGCAGCGGCACCAGCAGGAGCGCGACGATGTTGATGATCTTGATCAGCGGATTGATCGCCGGGCCCGCGGTGTCCTTGTAGGGATCGCCGACGGTGTCGCCGGTCACGGCCGCCTTGTG
>JANPCY010000568.1:0-2994 GCA_031431175.1 Steroidobacteraceae bacterium
ACACATCGCGCGGCAGCGATGGTCTCACCACATTGACCTCGCGTATGACCTCGTCGTGCTTGCGGTCCGGATCGGTGCCGTAGACAAACTCGATCTCGATCAGTGCAAGCCCGTCGATCGCCGTGCTGGTCAGCTTCTTGACGTCATCCAGCTCGGCCAGCGCGTCCTCGATCGGGTCGACGACCAGGCGCTCGACATCCTCGGGGTCTGCGCCGGGGTAATTCACGACGATCAGCGAACCCGGAAATTTCAGCGACGGGTCCTCGGCGCGCGGAATGGCGCCGAGCGCCCACAGCCCGGTGGCGATCAAGAGCGCAAACACGACCAGCGTGAATTGCCAGCGGCGAACCGAGAATGACCAGAGGCTCATGCGCCGGTCTCAGCCGCCGTCAAGTACGCGCACGACGTCGTTGTCGTTGAGCCAGGCAGCGCCTTCCGTGACGACGCGATCGCCGGGCGCGAGACCCGTGACGATCTCGATGCGTTCGCCGAGCAACCGGCCTGTCTGCACCTGGACGCGCCTGGCGCGGCCGCTTTCTACGACCACGTACACGAGGGCGGCGCGGCCATCGGCCTCAAGGAGCGCAGTCACCGGCACGACCGACACGCCCTTGGCGTCCTGGTCCGCGATGACGACCTTGGCGACGAGGCCCTGTACGAAGCGCTCGCCCTGGGGATCGATGGCGAGCTTCAATTCGTAGGTGCCGGTCTGCGGATCAGCCGCTGCGGCAATTTCGGTGACTGTCGCAATGAATTTCCGGCCGGGGAAGGCATCCAGCGTCACTTCGGCAGGAGTGCCGGCGCTCACGCGCACTATATCGCGGTCCGAAAGCGCCGCCCGCACGATCCAGCCGCCGCCCGTATTGCCGACCACGAGCACGGGCTGGCCTGCGGCGACCAGTTCATCCGGTTCCGCGAGTCGCCTCTGCACGATCCCGTCGCCCGGTGCCTCGATGCGCGCATGGCGCGCATTGAAAAGCGCTGAGCGCAATCCGGCGGCCGCGATCGAGTGTGCGGTCTCGAGGTCCTCGACCTGCTCACGGGTTGCCACTTCATCGGCGAGCAGGGCCCTGCCGCGTTCGAGGTCGCGCGTGGACTTGTCGGCGATGGCCTGTGCCTGCGCAGCGGCGGCCGCCACCTCATCGTCGGCCAATGTCGCAAGCAGTTGGCCGCGCCGCACGTGATCGCCCTGCTCGACGTAGATCGCCTGGATCATGCCGCCGGTCTTGAACGCAAGGCGCACCTCGTCGGCCGGCATGACGATGCCAATCGCGCGAAGCGTCTCTGCCGCGGAGGCGGTGTCGACCAAGGCAGTGCGCACGGGCGCGGCGTCTGCGGCGGTCGTGGTATCCGTTCCATTGCCGCAAGCGGCAAGGCCAAGCATGGCGACGAGCGTCAGGATCCTGATATTCATGGTTGCTCCACGCCGCCGATCGCGTATTCCACCTGCGCGAGGGCGGCCAGCGCCTCATAGCGCGTGACATTTCCGTTCAGGCGCGCCTCGGTCAGTGCGCGCTGTGCGTCGAGGTATTCGGCCGCTGATACCTGGCCGAGGTCGCGCTTCTTCGCGATGATCGCGAATGCCGCCTCCGCCGCATCCGCGCGCCGGCTCGCGGTTGCGAGCGAAGCCTCGGCAACCTCGAGATCCGCGAGCGCCTCGTGCACCTGAATACGTATCTGCTGCTCGGCCAGTGCGCGGCCTGCCGTAAGCTCGGCGCTCCTGGCGAGCGCGGCGCGAATCGATGCACGATCGGCGCCGCCGCTGAAAATATTGAACCGCACGATCACGGAAGCGATCACATACGGATCCTGGTCGCCGTAATCCCAGTCGGTGCCCTGGGTGCCTGCATCGACAGCGAATGCGACCTGCGGGCGGAAGGCCGCCCTGGCAATGCGCTCGGACTCCCTGGCCGCTGCGACGCCGGCCTCTAGCTGGCGCAACTCCGCCCGATGCTTGAGCGCGGTATCTTCAAATTGCAGGGCGGCCGCAGCAGTACCGGTCGGTCTTTGAACACGGGCGGCGAGCCGCGGCAGGTCCGCATCGGTCACTCTGGCTGATTCAAGTTCGCGCGTCAGCGGCGCGTTGCAAAGCAGGTTGACGTAGCGGAGCGCGAGCGACTCGGTGGACCGCGCCCGCGCCAGCTGCTGGTCGATTTTCAGCCGGTCCGCCTCGGCGCGCAGCACCAGGTCGCGCGTGACCTTGCCATTGCGGTACAGGCTGTCGTTGACGCGCTCGTTTTCCGCGGCGAGTTCGAGCGTGGCAGCCAGGGTCTCGATCGCTTCGCGCGTTGCGAGCCAGCGGTAATAGGCCTGGCGCACGTCGCGCTCGAGCTGCAGGCGGTAACTCTCGAGGCCGTAACGCGCTGCGTCATAACCGTACGAAGCCTGGCGTCGTGCCGCGGCGATTCTCGCGTCGTATATCGGTTGCGAAAGCCGCAGCACGGAATCCTGCTCGCGCTCGCGCAGAAAACTGAAGGACTGGTTGGCGATCGGCGTGAATGGCGCGGGCTGGCCGCTGTCTGCGAGCAGTGCGTTCAGCGAGGAGTAGACGGGATTCAGCAAGTCGCCGACGGGCAGTTCAATCTCGCGTCCGCCGTCGGCCTGCGAGTAACGCAGCAGCAAGTCGATTGTGGGCAAAAAACGTGCGCGCGCCACATCGAGAGCGGCGAGTCGCTGATCGACTCCAGCCTGGACCGCGCTGAGACCAAGATTTGATTCGAGCGCTTCGGCGACGAGCGCATCCGCCACCCGTTCGACTGCGGGCGCGTCAGCTACCGGCGTCGCCGAGGCCTGGGTCGCGAACAGCAGCGCGAGCACGAAGCCCGCGAGACCAATTTGAGCAGTCGTTGAATCCCTGGACATCTGTCAATCCATAGCCCAAAAAAATCAATTCACCGGTTTCGCTGCCAGCATGTGGCGCAGCATCGCGAACGAACCTTCCATGAGCTGCGAGACCTCGATGCCGAGGCGCGCAATTTCCTGGGTCTTGTTCGT
>JANPCY010000569.1:0-6298 GCA_031431175.1 Steroidobacteraceae bacterium
GCCGCGTCGTGCGCAGCCGCGTGTACGACCTTGGTTTGCCGCTACCACAATTGTCGCGTTATGTCTGTCTGTTGCGACACCTCATTCTTGTTTGCGACTTCCCTGATCCCAATAGTGTCGTTGACAGTGAAACAGAGCAAACCCGTCGAAAGGCGGGGGCGCAAAGCCACCGGTCTGTCGGCCGCACGGCCTAACGATAGCGGGGCTACCACTCGAGGATGCACGCATGTGCACGTCCCTCGGCTCTGTTGTTGGTGGCCGGTGCGACAGCCCGGCCACACAACAGCGGGGTGGTCACCTTGTACCAGCAGAAGTCGAAATCCGGAGTCGCATTACGCAGCTTCGCGGCAGTCGTGTTCATGACTGCCGCACCGTTCGCAAACGTCGTCGGCCAATCGAACCGTGCGCCGGTTATCAGTGGCTCGCCGCCCGTCACGGCGCGCGTAGGCCAGGCTTATGCATTCAATCCGGTCGCCTCCGACGCCGATGGCGATCCGCTGACATTCAGAATCGTCAACAGGCCGCCCTGGGCATCGTTTAGCTCATCAACCGGGCGCTTGTCCGGCACGCCGACCTCAACCGCGGTCGGCGAGTACATCGGTATACGCATCAGCGTCAGCGACGGGCAGGCAAGTGCCTCGCTCGCACCGTTCTCGATCGTCGTCAGCCAGTCGAACCGTGCGCCGGTCATCAGTGGCTCGCCGCCCATCACGGCACGAGAAGGCCAGGCATATGCATTCACGCCGGTCGCCTTCGATGCCGATGGCGATCCGCTGACCTTCAGCATCACGAACCGACCGGCCTGGGCTGCGTTCAAAAGCGTGACCGGCGCCCTGACCGGCACTCCAGGTACCGGCACGGTTGGAATCTACGAAAACATCAAGATTCGCGTCAGCGACGGCACCACGACGGTGTCGCTACCCGACTTTTCGATTGACGTGCAGCAGGCTTCGATGGGCAGTGCGACCTTGTCCTGGCAGCCGCCGACCACGCGCACCGACGGCACGCCCTTGACCAATCTCGATGGTTACCGGATCCGCTACGGGACGGCGGTCGGCAGTTACCCGAACATGATTAACATTGCGAACGAGGGCTTGATGCGCACTGTCGTCTCAAACCTGCCGCCGACGAAGTATTACTTCGTCATCAGTGCCTATGACACGGCCGGCGCGGAGAGCAACTATTCGAATGCGGTGTCGAAGATCATCAAATGATCTGGCAAAAGGGGACGCAACCCTTTAAACGCAGCACGTAAAGGGTTGCGTCCCCTTTACATGTTGCGGCGGTACTGGCCACCGACGGCATAGAGTGCGCGTGAGATGCGGCCGAGCGATGCCGACTTCACGGTCTCCATCAGTTCGCCGAACACGTTTCCCGCCGTGGCCGCCGAAGCCTGCAATCGATCGAGCGCCGCGCCCTGCGCGGACGCATGGACATCGTTGAACGCGCGTACCGCTGTGACCTGCGCCTGCTTTTCCTCGTCGGTCGAGCGGATCAGCTCGGCATGCCGGTTCTGGTCGGGATTCGCATGCTCCGGCAGGAAGGTGTTGACGCCGACGATCGGCAGGCTGCCGTCGTGCTTCTTGTGCTCGTAGTAGAGCGATTCTTCCTGGATCTTGCCACGCTGGTACATGGTCTCCATCGCGCCCAGCACGCCACCGCGCTCCGAGATGCTCTCGAATTCCCGGTAAACGGCTTCCTCTACCACTTCGGTCAGCCGCTCGAGCGCGAATGAGCCCTGCCAGGGATTCTGGTTCTGGTTGAGCCCCAGCTCGCGCGCGATGATCAACTGGATCGCGACCGCGCGGCGCACGCTTTCCTCGGTCGGCGTCGTGATCGCCTCGTCATAGGCATTGGTGTGCAGGCTGTTGCAGCTGTCAAAGAGCGCATACATCGCCTGCAGCGTCGTGCGGATATCGTTGAACTGGATCTCGCGCGCGTGCAGCGAGCGGCCCGAAGTCTGCACGTGGTACTTCAGCATCTGGCTGCGCGGTCCCGCTCCATAGCGGTCGCGCATCGCACGTGCCCAGATGCGGCGCGCGACACGCCCGATCACGGCGTATTCCGGGTCCATGCCATTCGAAAAAAAGAATGACAGATTCGGTGCGAAATCGTCGACTCGCATGCCGCGCGAAAGGTAGTACTCGACGATCGTAAAGCCGTTCGCCAGCGTAAATGCGAGCTGCGAGACCGGGTTCGCGCCGGCCTCCGCGATGTGATAACCGGAGATCGACACCGAGTAGAAATTGCGCACCCGGTTGTCGATGAAATACTGCTGCATGTCGCCCATCATCCTGAGCGCAAACTCGGTCGAAAATATGCAGGTGTTCTGCGCCTGGTCCTCCTTCAGGATGTCGGCTTGCACGGTGCCGCGCACGCGCGCGAGCGCGTCCGCGCGGATCCTCTGGTAGGTCTCGCGATCGACCAGCTGCTCGCCGCTGACACCCAGGAGGCCCAGACCGCTGCCATCGTGGCCGGGCGGCAGTTCGCCGCGATAGCGCGGCCGCTCGCGGCCCCCGAAAAACATCCCGATCTTTGCCTCCGCCTCGGGCCAGCGCCCGCTCTCGCGCAGCTGCCGCTCGACCTGCTGGTCCACGGCCGTATTCATGAACATCGCGAGAATCATCGGCGCCGGGCCGTTGATCGTCATCGAAACCGAAGTCGACGGCGCGCAAAGGTCGAAGCCCGAATACAGGCGCTTCATGTCATCAAGCGATGCGATCGAGACACCCGAGTTGCCGATCCGGCCGTAGATGTCGGGGCGCTCGTCGGGGTCCTCGCCGTACAGCGTGGTCGAGTCGAAAGCCGTCGAAAGCCGCGCGCCCTTGTGCCCGGCAGCGACGTAATGGAAGCGCCGGTTGGTGCGCTCCGGCATGCCTTCGCCGGCGAACATGCGGGTCGGATCCTCGTCCTCGCGGCGATAAGGGTAGATGCCACCGGTGTACGGATAGGAACCAGGCAAATTTTCGGTGAGGAGATACGCGAGCAGGTCGCCCCAGTCGCGGTAACGCGGGGTCGCGATCTTCGGCAGCTTCAGGTGCGCTAGCGACTCGGTGTAGTTCGCGCCGCGGACTTCGCGGTCGCGGACCTGGTAGCCGTATTCGTCCGCGGTCGCGGCCGCGTCACGCTCTGGCCAGGACTTCAGCAGCGCGATGCCCTCGGTACCGACCGCGTCGAGTGCGGCGTTGTATTCGCGCCGCAATTTCTGTATTGCGCCGTCGGCGTCGCGCAGCCCCGCCTCCGCAAAGCGATCGAGTGCGCCCGGAAGCAGAGGATCGCCGGCCGCGGCCAGCGCACGATGCAGGCCATGGGCGCGGCTCGCCGCTTCCGCGGCAGCAAATGCTGCCTGCTGCGCCTTGCGTCCAGCCGCGGCGATTTCAGCGAGATAACGCACGCGTTCGCCCGGAATGATCGCCTGGCGATGCGGCGGGCCGAGCGGGGCGAGCCCCTGCGGTTGCCAGGGCCGCAGCCGGCCCCATTGCTCGTGGAGCCTTGCGCATAGCGCCGCGAACAACGTGTTGACGCCCGCGTCATTGAACTGGCTTGCGATGGTCGGGTAGACCGGCAGCTGCTCGGGCGGCGTCTTGAACAACTTGCGATTGCGCGCGACCTGCTTGCGCACGTCGCGCAAGGCATCTTCAGCGCCGCGCTTTTCGAACTTGTTGAGCGCGATGAAATCGGCAAAGTCCAGCATGTCGATCTTCTCGAGCTGGCTCGCCGCACCGTAGTCGCTGGTCATCACGTACATGGAGAGATCCACCAGATCCACGATTTCCGTGTCGCTCTGGCCGATGCCAGCGGTCTCAACGACGATCAGTTCAAATCCGGCGGCCTTCAGCAGTTGCACGGTGTCGGCAAGCACCGCACTCGTCGCCAGATGCTGGCGGCGGGTCGCGAGCGAGCGCATGAAGAGCTGCTCGTTCGCGAGCGCGTTCATGCGGATCCGGTCGCCGAGCAGCGCACCACCGGAACGGCGGCGGGTCGGGTCCATCGCGACGACCGCGACCTTGCGGTCTGGGAAGAAGCGCACAATCCTGTTCAGGATCTCGTCCGTCAGCGAGGACTTGCCGGCACCGCCTGTGCCGGTGATGCCGAGCACCGGTGGGCGATTCAGCGTCTTGGCGGCGAGACTGCGGATTCTCGTTATCAGTGCCTCGTCGCCACCCTGCTCCAGTGCCGAAATGGCGCGCGCGAGTCCCACCGGATCGTCCGCCGAGACGGAGTTGCCGTCGAAGGCCGGCCGGGTTGCGCTCTGCACCCGCCGGATCACGTCACTGATCATGCCGTCGAGGCCCAGGCGCAGGCCGTCGTCTGGCGTATAGATCTTCTCGATGCCATAGGCCTCGAGTTCCTCGACTTCATGCGCCGCGATCGTGCCGCCACCGCCCACCACGACCTTGATGTGGCCTGCGCCCCGCTCGCGCAGCATGTCCACCATGTAGCGGAAATATTCGTTGTGACCGCCCTGGTAGCTGCTGACGGCGACACCGTCGGCATCCTCTTGAATGGCCGCGCGAACGATGTCGGCGACACTGCGATTGTGGCCCAGGTGGATCACCTCGGCGCCATGGGCCTGCAGGATCCGACGGATGATGTTGATGGCAGCGTCATGGCCGTCAAACAGCGAAGCCGCACTGATGAAACGCAGCGGTCCGCGCGCGGGGTCGGCGTCCCTGTCGATGCGTTCGGCCGGACTGCTCATCGCGGGCCTCCAGAGGACCGAACCGACAGTGTAGCGGCAGCTTGGCGGCGGCCGGCCGATCTCGCCAAGCCGCAAGACAATTTTCTTTTTGCAGGGCAAAATAGGCGGATCCAGCAAGGAATCCGTGACATCGGTTCGTGGCAGGGCGCGGAACCAACCACACAAATACTAGCAGGATCAATAATATGACTCAGAATTCGGTCGTTATCCTGGCCGCGCGGCGCACACCGATCGGCTCGATGCTGGGGGCATTCGCGGCGGTCGCAGCCCCTGCCCTTGGCGCCACGGCGCTGCGCGCCGCCATCGCGTCCGCCGGTGCCGATCCGGCCACCCTCGATGAAGTCGTGATGGGCTGCGTGCTGCCGGCCGGCCAGGGCCAGGCGCCGGCACGCCAGGCGGCGATTGCCGCCGGTGTGCCAATTTCGGTCCCGGCCACCACGGTCAACAAGATGTGCGGCTCCGGCATGAAAGCCGTGATGCTCGCCGCCGACCAGATCGCAGCCGGTGGTGCCTCGTTGGTGCTGGCGGGCGGCATGGAGTCCATGAGCTGCGCGCCCTATCTGCTGCCGAAGGCCCGCGCCGGATACCGCATGGGTCATGGCGAGATCATCGACCACATGTTCTACGACGGCCTGCAGAGTCCCTGGGACGGCAAGCTGATGGGCTGCTTCGCCGATGCGACCGCTGCCAAGTACGGCTTCACGCGCGCCGACCAGGACGCATTTGCCGCGGAATCCGTGCGCCGCGCGCTCACGGCCGTCGAATCGAAGGCATTTGAAGCTGAAATTGCGCCGGTCACGATCACCGATCGCAAGGGCGAGCGCATCGTCGCGCGCGACGAAACTCCATTCGCCGTCTCGATCGACAAGATCCCGAATCTCAAGCCCGCATTCGCCAAGGACGGCACAGTCACGGCGGCGAGTTCGTCGTCCATCGCAGACGGTGCGGCCGCGCTCTTGCTCGCGAGCCCTCAGGCGGCCGCTGGCGCTGGCCTGAAGCCCATCGCGCGCATTGTCGCGCATGCGAGCTTCGCTCATGCGCCCGAGTGGTTTACGACCGCACCGGCGGGCGCGATCGCCAGGGTCCTGAAGCAGGCCGGCTGGCGCGCGGACGATGTCGATCTCTTTGAAGTCAACGAGGCCTTTGCGGTCGTGACCATGGCTTCGATGAAAGACATCGGCATCGCGCACGAAAGCGTGAACGTGAATGGCGGCGCCTGCGCGCTGGGCCACCCGATCGGCGCCACGGGCGCGCGCATCATGACGACACTCCTGCATGCACTGATCCAGCGCGGCAAGAAGCGCGGCATCGCTGCGCTCTGCATTGGCGGCGGCGAAGCCACGGCCATTGCAGTCGAACTCACCTGATCGCGGCTCAGCGGACCTCAAGGTCCTGACCGACTTCCGTGGACAGCGGAATGCCGGCAACCTCATAGCCGCGGCGGAAATCGCGGACATGACGCATCATCCAGGTGGCCGCTGATTGGGCGAAGTATGATGCCAAAGAGGTGAAGGTCCGCTGTGATCGCATCTACGACACCATGCTCGACATCTTTCAGACAGCAGCCAAGACTGGCAAGAACACCTCTGTCATCGC